>CBFDDG010000202.1:0-8369 GCA_965603505.1 uncultured Phycisphaerae bacterium
TCCCGCACGCTGAGCCGCTGGAAGATGCTCGGCTCCTGGGAGAGGTAGCCGATCCCCAGCCGGGCCCGCTTGTACATGGGCAGCTTGGTGATATCCCGGTCCTCGAAGACTACGCCCCCTTTATCGGGCGTAACCATCCCCATGATCATGCGGAACGTCGTCGTCTTGCCGGCCCCGTTTCGGCCCAGCAGGCCCACGATGCTGCGCTGATCGATCGTGACGGAGACCTCATTGACGACGGCCCGCCCGGAATAGCGCTTCACCAGATCCCGCGTTTCAAGAAGGGTTATGCCTACCAATACGCACCTCGACACTATTGCCCATCAGATAAAGGCATTATAGCGTTACGGCAGAGAGGGGCAACCCGCAATTGCCGCCAGCCTGAAGCCTCCGGCCGGACCCAACGGGGACGAGCGGGGGCGGCTGTGCCACCGGATGATCGCCGGTCGATGCCCCTCCCGGCCCCCCGCGTGATTGCCGCGAAAGTGAATAAATCTCTGGCAATCCGGCCGGTTCTGTGCTATGGAGTAGTCCTTTATCGCGGATTTCAGAATTCATATTACGTTTTGTGTGTCAAGAGTTTATGTTTGCGATTCTTAGCGATATTCATTCGAACATCGAGGCCCTGAGCACCGTTTTGGCGGATATCGAGAAGCGGGGCGTCAAGAAGATTTACTGCCTGGGGGACGTGGTCGGCTACGGGCCAAACCCGCGGGAATGCCTCGATTTGATCATCGAAAAGACCGAGTGGTGCGTGCTGGGCAACCATGACTACGCCGTGTTCTACGAGCCCACGAATTTCAACTATGGGGCGGAGCAGGCGAGCTTCTGGACCCGCGACGTGCTCGAGACCGAGGACCAGGGGCCACCAAGCGATCGGCGATGGGATTTTCTCGGCGAACTGCCCATGCGGCACTCGGTGCAGACCGAGTTGGGGCCGACGAAGACCACGATGGATTTCGTCCATGCCTCGCCCCGGCGGCCGATCAATGAATACATCTTCCCGGACGACGTCTACACGAACCCGGCCAAGGTCCGCACCCTCTTCGAGCGGATCGAGCACGTCTGCTTCGTCGGCCACACGCACATGCCGGGCGTCTTCCTCGATGAGCCGGATTTCTACCTGCCGGACGAACTCGGCGGCATTTACCCCATTATTGAGGACGAGAAGGCCATCATTAATATCGGCTCGGTCGGCCAGCCCAGGGATAAGGACAATCGCGCCAGCTACGTCTGCGTTGTGGAGAACAAAGTGCACTTCGTCCGGCTCGAGTACGACTTCGAGACGACCATGAAGAAGATCCTCGCGATCGACCGTCTGGATAATTTCCACGCCGAGCGGCTGCGCGACGGCCGGTAATCCGGACGGGGGTTTGCGGTCGGATGAAGATTCAATCCCTGACATGCGTCATACTATGTGGAAGAAGATATGAGCGTTAGAACCGTCTTTATCCTGGTCCTCATCGGGTTCTGCCTCTTGTGCGGCGGGCTCATCATTGAATCCGGATTTTTTCGGACGCTGCAATCGATGCCCCGCACCGATGCGGCCGTCTCCGAACCGCCATTGAGCGGGCGAGGCTGCCTCCTTCTGCAACAGGCAGCCGACGTTCAGACTTCGCCGGCCGTCGAGGAGCAACCTGAGCCGCCGGCGCCACAGCTCCAGCCGGCCGCCGGACACTACTACGGCGCGATCGGAGGGCCCGACGTCAACGTAGCGGTCGGCTCCGTAGACCCCGAGAGCCGCTTCAAGTATCGCCTGGTGCTCGATTCCCAGGGCGCCGCCATCCGAACGGCAACGTTCAGTGAGTACAACGACCGCGAGCGCAAGAACCCGCAGCCGCTGACCTTCCTGTCGCCGGCCAATCTCGACGCGAGAGAGATCCTGGCACTGGCCAATGGGGGATTCACCCTTCTGGATCAGGGTCGAAGGCTGGACCTGGGACGTCTGAGCTGGAAGGCGTTGGACGTCGAGAAGCTGGAGGGCGGCGGTTCGGCGGCACCGTTCGAAGCCCTCATCGTAGACTCCAACGATCAGCCCGTGCTGAGGCTGACCAAGACCTACCAGGTTCGTCCGGATACGTATCTGCTCGAGATCACGTTTGCCATCGAAAACCTGGCGGACCAGGAATACGCGGTGGAATATGCCCTGACCGGTCCGGTCGGTCTGGAGCGGGAGGCCTTCCGGCAGGATATGCGAAAGGTCCTCGCCGCCTTCCGAACGCCTCAGGGCGAGGTCAAGAGCATCGGGCTCAATGTAAAAGCCCTGCTCAAGGCGCGGACGCCGGAGGCAAAATACCTTCAGCCCAAGGACCCGGACTGGGCGTTCCTCTGGGCCGCAGCGGTCAATAAGTACTTCGCGGCCATACTGGTCCCGGTCCCGGATGAGGGCACTGAGTATGTCGACTGGGTCGCCCGCAAGTGGGGCATCTACCACAATCCCGATCAGGACCGCAAGGGCAGAACCGGTGACGAGACAATCGGGCTGGCCCTATCGAGCGCGCCGACGACATTGAGCCCTGCAGGCGAGGCGGACAGTTCAAGAACCTACAGGTTTCAGCTTTACCTCGGCCCGAAGGACAAGAGCCGATTCGACAAGGTCGAGCTCTATCGCCAACTTGGGTTCGTCCACACGATCGATTTCATGACGTGCTGCTGTCCGGCGAGCATCATCAGTCCGCTGGCTTTCGGCATCCTGGGCATTATGAACTGGATGCACGCTTTCTTCTGGCCCCACAACTACGGCATCGTCATCATCATCCTGGTCTTCGTAATGCGGCTGATCCTGCACCCGATCACCAAGAAGAGCCAGATCTCGATGGGCAAGATGAGCAAGCTGGCCCCGCGGGCCGAGGAGATCAAGAAGAAGTACGGCAACAACAAGGCCGAGATGAACAAGCGCCTGATGGAGCTGTACCGCGAGCAGGGGGCCTCGCCGATCATGGGCTTCTTGCCGATGATGGTGCAGATGCCGATCTGGATCGCCTTGTGGAGCGCGATCTACACGAGCATCGACCTGCGTGGGGCGGCGTTTCTGCCGTTCTGGATTACCGACCTGTCCGTCCCGGACATGCTGATCCGCTGGGAGCCGGTCACGGTCCCGCTGCTGAACACGCAGATCGAGTCGCTGAACCTGCTGCCGCTCCTGATGGGCGTGGCATTCTACCTGCAGCAGAAGCTCATGCCGACGCAGCAGGCGGCGGCCGCCACGAACCCGCAAATGGCCCAGCAGCAGAAGATGATGATGATCATGATGCCGCTGCTGTTCCCGCTGATGCTGTACAAGGCCCCGTCCGGCGTGAACCTCTACATCATGTCCAGCACCTTCGCCGGGGTCATCGAGCAGTACGTCATCCGCAAGCACATCCGCGAGAAAGAGCAGGAGGAGTCCAAGGGACTGATCTCAGTCACGAGCAAGACGGGCGGCAAGGTCAAGAAGAAAAAGCCCAAACCCTTCTACCGGTTCTAAGTGCCCATCAGAAATCAAAGAGTAAGATGGAAAGTGACGGAATCGGCGGGATGGGAGAAATCAAAGAGCAAAGATAAAAAAGGGCGATCTGCGTGGCGCGCCAGTCATGTAGCGTGGGTTCTCAACCCACGCGTTGGATAGGCTCCGGCCGGGTGAACGCGTGGGTCAAGGACCCACCCTACGATTTTGATTTTTCATTTTCCTATGGGCGAGAACGATACGATCGTGGCCGTCAGTTCACCGGCCGGAGGTGTCCGGTCCATCGTTCGCCTCACCGGCCCGGAAACGCTCTCGATCTGCAAACAAGTCTTTCGGCCGGCCGTCGCTGATGCGACGCACAGCGCAACTGAAGGCCGGTACGGGGCTTCCGACGGCGCCAACGTCATTCTGCCGGGCTCGGTGTACCTCGCTGACGAACTGAGAATTGACGTGCGGCTCTATCTGTTCTTCGCTCCGCACTCCTATACCGGCGAGCCGCTGGCGGAGATTCATCTCCACGCGAGCCCGATCCTCGTCGAGGCCCTGGTGCAAAGCCTGCTGGCTCGCGGCTTGCGGGCCGCCGGGCCCGGCGAATTCACCGCCCGCGCCTACCTCAACGGAAAGCTCGACCTCGCCCAGGCCGAGGCAGTCAACGAGGTCATCAGCAGTTCCAATCGCCTCCAGTTGAGAGCCGCCGAGACGCTCCTCAGCGGGCAACTTACGAAGGCAACCGAAAAGATCCGCGCGGCCATGCTGGATCTGTTGAGTCTAATGGAGGCGGGGCTCGACTTCAGCGGCGAAGACATCGAGTTCATCAGCCCGGAGCAGGCGGCCGAGCGACTCACCGAGATCCGAAGCCGTCTTGAGGAGCTGCTTGCCGGCAGCATCCGGTGCGAGACGCTGCTGGATCTGCCCGCCATCGGGATCGCCGGGGCGCCGAACGCGGGCAAGAGCAGCCTGCTCAACGCCCTGCTCGGCTGGGAAAGGAGCATCGTCTCGCGCCAGCCGCGGACCACGCGGGACGTTCTTAACGGCGTGCTCACGACGGAGCGATTTCAGTGCGTGCTCTTCGACTGCGCCGGCCTGGTCACGGCGCCGGACAACGTGCTTGACGAACTGGCGCAGCGTGCGGCCGTGGAAGCCCTGCACCACTGCCTGGCCGTCATCTTCTGCGTCGATGCGACGAAGCCCGACCTGAGCGAGGACCGCGCGATTCGCACGCTGATTCAGCCCCGGAACGCGATCTGCGCCGCCACCAAATCCGATCTGCTCGCGCAAGAGGCTCTGAACGAGAAAATCCGCGACCTGAACAAGGCCCTTGATACAAATTTCCTGGCCATATCTTCGAGGACAGGCCTGGGCCTCAAGTCGCTCCTCAACCGTTGTGAGTCGCTGATCGCGGATGGCGGTTCAGGAACGCAACGCGAATCCGCAGTCCGCAATCCGCAATCTGAAATCAGCGTCCTCGCCCTCACCGCCCGTCACAAGCAGGCCGTCACCGAGGCCATCGAAAACATCCGCCAAGCCATCACAGAGGTGAATCGCGGTCGTGACGAAGTGGCCGTGATGATGATCCGCGCCGCCCACCAGGCCCTTTCCGACATCGAGCAGCAACCCCTCGACGAGCAAGTCCTGGACCGAATCTTCAGCCGCTTCTGCATCGGAAAATAGGCAGCGTCAGATTCATCTTGTCTTGTTCTGATCTGCTTCCTGAGCTTGGGTTTGGAGGTGCTCGGCGTGGACCTGGGCACGCCGCCCGGAGGGCCATTCTCTGGGGAAATTCACACGGGCGAACTTGCCGAAGTACTTGACGGCCCCATAGTCGTACGCTCGGGCCGCCTCGACCTCGTCGTCGAAATAGCCCAAGTGGTAGAATTGGCCCTTGAACCTGCATCCTGCCTTCCATTTGCCTGTCTTCCTGCAATACGTGACGCCTTTGAAGCGGGAAAGGCAGTTGCCTGCCTTGCGCTTGTTGCGCTGGTTCTCCGCCACGGTGCAGACACGCAGGTTGGATCGGCGGGCATTGGCTCTGTTTCCGTCAATGTGGTCTACGAGCGCGCCCGCGGGCGGCTGCATGATCTCGCGGTGCATCGTGATCTGTCGGCCCTTCTCGCTTCGGGTAGGGTACCCGTTCCTCGCGCGCCAGAGGTACCGGCTGAGCCACTCGTAGTCGGCGGCGTCCACGCACGCGTAGCCCCCCTCGACCAGAGGGACCAGGCGGACGGCGTCGCCCTCGGGCAGGACGCACTTGCGCCGGTAGTTCGGACAAGCCACGCCGGGCACATCGTGCCGCACGCCCAGCCACTGAGGATGGTTGGCGCACCGCGGCACGATCGGCTCGCCCGACCACAGCGACCGAAGCCAATCCTCCGGGTCGCAGACGCAATACACGCAATTGTTGCAGCACGGTCCAGACATGATGTCTCCCTTCCACAAATGATGGTTGCCCGCTTCCCCTTACCACACGATACGTCTCGCGTCGCTAATTGTTAATCTAAGGTCAGGCTCTGGGAATGCCATAACACCGAGAGCCGGTCGTTCCATATTTTCTACGGGCTGACCATGTGATTTCCATTTGGCATGTTTGTGAACTCGTTAGCACCTGAACATCCGCCCACAAGACCAGCATGGGCAACGAGTTGCCCATCGTACACTACTGAGGGAAGTCCCTACTCGCAATTCCCTTAACGGACCGCCATTCGTGACTGCCCCCCTTTTCAGGTGCGAGCGTGTTATGTGGACCGCTTGAATGGTCCGTACAGTACTTCGAGCCGGCTTTGTAGGCAGCAATGAGCTGCTTACCCAGACGCGAAATACCATAATGCCAGTCTTCCCGGCTCTTGGCTATCATGGTCGAATCTGCGAAGGTAAGTCCTGTACGCTCCAAGTGTTTCATGTACACTGAGGGAGTACTGTGCTTGCTTTCGGCTGTGTCAAGCAAGTCGACCAAGTCATCAACAAAAGCTTGGTCGATAGCATCTAAGAATCGCCGGAGATCTGCTTGGTCAATAACGTCAAGTGTATAGGCTATGAAGACGTAGGCTACGATGTCGGCCTTTTCCAGTGCCGTGATCTTGTCGAGAACAATCATGAGCGTTGAACCGATACGCTCTGCTTCATCCGGATTGCCCGCCATCTTCTTCCGCATCTTCTCACGTCCCTCAGGGGAAACTTCGTTGAGCCTTTGGCAGAATTGGACGAGCTTCCCCGCCAGTAGTCTATCGCGAACATCACCTACTGACTTCACGACCTTGATGCAGGTGCCGACAATCGGGATGTTCTTGAGAACCTCGTTGTCCGTGACCGTATCGAGTAGAGCTTCCGCATTCTCCAGTGCAGCTTCCAGCAAATAGTGCTCCACCATGTCTTACCTCACGCTATGCTAGGTTCTTAGTCGCGTAGGATGGGCAATTCGTTGCCGATGCGGCTCCTTTGTCTTGGCCGTGTGATTTCCATTTGGCATATTTGCGAACTCGTTGCCATCTGAACATTCGCACACAAGATCAGGATGGGCAACGACTATTTGGTCCCCTGCTGGGCTGTCACGCCTCCGCTTCTTCGAATGGGAAACTACTCAACACGGTCTGGGCCAGCGCATAGACACTCTCATAATCATACTTGCGCCCCAGCCTTGGCGTCCAATAGCGACCGTGTGCGAGCCAGTGTCTGTAATGGAACGCGTCTTTCAACGCGCTTATCAATGTGACCGGTGTCGTCGATTCTCGCCGCCAGACCGTGAGTATGTCCTCCTTAAGGGCCGGACGGGGTCCCTTGTGCTTGTAGATCGTCCAGAAGGCACGAGACACTCTGTCTTTCTTCTTCGCATAGCAGCGCTGAAGATAGTCGATTCGGAATGCCGCCTCAAGGGCCGACAGCACACTCAAGGCCGAGGTGCGATCTACTTCCGCTAGGCGAGAGTGAAGCTCATCTTTCAGTTCGGCGAGTGAATACCCCGCGAATCTCGCATGGTAACGTCCATCTTCCGGACTGAAGTAAATTTGGAGCGCATCCGCAACATCGCTATGGTGAGCGGCTATCTGCGTCAACTCCTGGTGCTCACCCGAGAAGGATATCCTCTTACGCATTGATCACTTCCATCAGGGCATCAAAGAACGATTCGGCGTTTACCTCGATGTACTTGATTCGAGGCGGAGGAGTGGCAATCTTCCAGGCCCATTCAATGCCCTCAGCTTCTTTCTCCTCCTCGACTTCGCGCGGCTTACCCTGCGTCTTGATGGCTACGGATAGGCCGGGACCATTCAGTCTTCTGTCCACCAGGACGAATTTGACTGTGCCTGCGTCTCCGATCATGTCCACGCGGCCTTTCGCACCTATGAGATTTGTCCCGACAGGATCCAGGACTACGTCCTTGTCTTTGATGCGAATGCGAAGTGACCTGACACGATACTGTCCGATGAGCTCCTCACGAATGTCCTTTTCGTCGTAATTGAAGGCCACATCGCCGGACTCTCTATATTCGCCCAGAAACTTCTCAACCTGGTTGTAGAAGTCGGCGAGATATTGGAGCCAATCATCCCTTTTCTCACTCCAGTCGATCTGCACGACGGCCTCAGTGTCGGCTCGTCGCTTTTTGAGGTATTCGTCGAATTCTCTCTTTCCCATGACTTCTCCTTCCAAGAGCGTCGAGGAACCTACCCCATTCCTCACCATCCCCGCCGTTCCACAAACGGCTCGCAGGCATGCCCGACAGTGCCCGCATCCGGTTGCCTCAACCCGTCAAGTATAGTCCGAGATGGCGGCAAGGTCAAAGTTGAACTTGCGGGCGTGGTCCTGGCGGTACCGGTGGGGTTCTTCGTGGATCGGGGCCTTCATGAATCCCTCCGTGCTTGCTCTTGCCGCAAGTACGCTTCCTCGCAATGGCAGCAATTGCCTTCAACCACGTTAATTCGGGCGAAGGCGGTTT
>CBFDDG010000203.1:0-8352 GCA_965603505.1 uncultured Phycisphaerae bacterium
ACAGGGACCACGCTGCCGCCGCCCCAAAGGATGCTGGCATCGAGATAGCCGGCTTCCTGCGTGACGCCGAGCCAGCCGGCGCCGCCGCCGGGGATGGTCAGCGCCCAGCGGCCGATGTACGGATTATCCGCTCCAGCGGCGACGACTGCCGTACAGATGATCCACAAAGCGATGATTGCCAATGCGTGACGAGCGATCTTCTTCATGCCCAATACCCTTTCCGATGACGTTGAGGATTCTGCGTTCATCCGTTCGTTTGATCCATGTCGAAAGCGACGAGCAGCAAAAGCGGAGTTAAGGAACTGCCGGAACCCTTCTTCATTGTGCCTGTCACCTGCCTGACAGGATACCGGCGTTCCCCCGAGAGTTCAACAGATCGCCCGCGCCGTGATGCGCAATTCGTGCGCCATGCATAACCGGCAAGGCCAAAAGCACTGCGTGAAGGCTGAAGGCACTGCCATTTCGGTCTTATCCTGCCTGTTGGCGGCAGAGAGCACGAAAGCGAAGCAAGAGCGCGCTTCTTGCGCTGCGCGTGTTGGTCTGCACCACGTTCCCGACACCTTGCTGAACCAGAAATTGGTGTTGACGACGGAAGATCGGCCACTACCATATGGATTCCTTTGGAGAGCTTTGAGCCGGGTGTCGTGCTTGCGCTTGTCGGAGCGTGCTCCCAGGCTTGGAACGTCAATCATGCTTCAAACGAGGAGAAGAACATGTCCGGAGAATGCACACGAAGGAATGTCCTGAAGTCTTCCGCACTGGCGGCTTCGCTTCTGTTGGTCGATGCGACCCGCGGCGCGAATCCGCAATCCGCGATCCCCAATCCGCCATCGGCACCACCCCTGCGGCTTGGCCTCATGACCTACAATCTCGCCAGGGATTGGGACATCGCCACGATCATCAAGAACTGCACCGAGACCGGCTTCGAGCACGCCGAGCTGCGGACCACACACGCCCACGGCGTCGAAGTGACGCTCAGCAAAAGGCAGCGGCAGGAAGTCCGCAAGCGGTTCGAGGACGCCGGGATCAAGCTCAGCCTCGCCAGCGCCTTCGCTTATCACTCGCCGGACGCCGACGAGCTGAAGAAGAACATCGAGGGCACAAAGGAATACACGCTCCTCGCACGCGACATCGGTGCGCTGGGCATCCGCGTCTTTCCGAACGCTCTGCTGGCGGACAAGGGCATCCCCGAGGAGCAGACGATCCGACAGATCGGCAGGGCCGCCGGCGAGGTTGCCGATTTCGCTCACGAGCACGGCGTGCAGATTCGCCTGGCCGTGCATGGGCGGGGCACCAACGTCGTCGGAAAGGTCAAGCAGATGGTGGACTGCTCGGGCAGCCCGCACTTGGCCATCAACTGGAACTGCGACATGAACGACACGAGGGGCCCCGGCTTCGACGCGAACTTCCACTCCGTCAAGGACCGCATCGGCAACATCCACCTGCACGAGCTCAGCGACGAGCGGTACCCCTATCGCCGGCTGTTCCAGTTGCTCCGAGAATCGGGCTATCAGGGCTATTGCGACGCCGAGATCCCCGCGAGCGCCGAGCCCGTCCGGTTGATGAAGTACTACCGGACCTGCTTCCTGGCGATGCAGAATGTGATCTAATCGGGTCGTCGGGTCTCGGGGCAGAGCCCCGGAGGCCCGGATTGGAGGATTGAAATGAACAGACTGAATCGCAGACAGTTCATCCGTGGCTCACTGGCGGCCGGGGTGGCGGCGGCAATGCCGGCCCCGAGGGTCCGTGGCGCCAATAGCGACATACGCCTGGGTGTCATCGGCGTTGGTTCGAGCGTCAAGATCGGCGGCATGGGCAAGAACGAGATCCGAGCCTTCCTCAAGATCTCCGGCATTCGCTTCACCGCCCTTTGCGATTGCGACACGGCGCATCTCATGCCTCAGATCGAGAAGCTTCGCGAGCACAATCCGGGCATCAAGGCCTATACGGACATGCGCGAGCTGCTCGACGACAGGAACGTGGACGCCGTCCTCGTCACCACCCCCAATCACTGGCACGCACTTGCGACCATCTGGGCGTGCCAGGCGGGCAAGGACGTTTACGTGCAGAAGCCGACGTCGCACACGATTTTCGAGGGCCGCAAGATGGTCGAGGCGGCGCGCAAGTACCGGCGGATCGTGCAGGCGCCGCATGGCCCGCGCGACCGGACCGGCTTCGGAGAGGCGTTTGCATACATCCGCGAGGGTAAGCTCGGTAAGGTCCTTTATGCACACGGACTCAACTACAAGCCGCGGCCCAGCATCGGCAAGGTCAACGGTCCGCAGCCGATTCCGGAATCCATCGACTACGACTTATGGTCCGGCCCGGCCGACAAACGCCCGCTCATGCGCGAGTATCTCCACTACGACTGGCACTGGGACTGGAACACCGGCAACGGCGACCTCGGCAACATGGGCATCCACTACATGGACGGTTGTCGCTGGGGCCTTGGCCAGGACACGCTGCCCAGGCACGTTGGGAGTCTGGGCGGCCGGTTCGGCTACGATGACGACGGCGAGACGCCCAACACGCAGGTCATCTTCCTCGACTACGACCCGGCCCCGATTCTCTTCGAGGTCCGCGGCCTGCCGAAGAGCAAAGAGAAACGCGGCGGCAACTGGCGCGCCTCCGACATGGACACGTACAACGGCGTCCAGATCGGCACAATCATCCGTTGCGAAGACGGCTACGTCACCGGCCGTTCCGCAGGCGGCGCCGCGGCCTACGATAACAGCGGAAACCTCATCCGCGAATTCGAGCCGACGAACGCCGATCTGCGCACGAACTTCCTCGACGCCGTCCGGAGCCGCCGGGCCGGGGACTTGAACGCGCCCGTGCTGCAGGGCCACCTCTCCGGCGCCCTCGTCCACTTGGCGAACATCTCCTACCGTCTCGGCAAAGAGACGGGCCCCGATGAGGTTCGTGAGAAGATGAAGGGCGAAAAAGCCCTTGCGGATTCCTTCGACCGCTTCCTCGCGCACCTCGATGCGAACCGGATCGATCTCAAGAAGACGCCGATCCGGATGGGTCCCATGCTCACGATGGACCCGAAGCAGGAGAGATTCACCGGCGCGTTCAGCGAGTCGGCCAACATGCTCGTCTCGCGCAACTACCGCGAGCCATACGTCGTGCCGGATGAGGTCTGACCGTTCCAACGGCAACAACAAGCTCTCCTCCATACGGCGGCACTCCTGAGGTCGTGAGAGCCCTGTGGTGTCCGTGTCGCGGCTGGGTCGTGCCGGCTGTAGCGGTGGGGCGGCCCGACCGGCGGCCCCGGGCCTGAAAATTGCTCCCCGAGCCGGATATTTGCAGGGCCTCTTGGCGACCTGTAGAGAAAAAGATGCCGGCGCGAGGCGGATTTTCGGTTGAATCCGGCCCGGTCCGGGATATTACCCTACTGAGAGCTTCTATGACTGAGTTACCGGATACAAACGAATTCCTCCGCCTGCTGATGGCGAATCAGAAGCGGATCTATGCCTTTATTCTGGCGATGGTCCCGAATCACGGCGATGCGGAGGACCTGTTCCAGGAGACGGTCCTGCAGATGTGGTCCAAGTTCGGCGGCTTCACGCGGGGCACGAGCTTCGCCGCGTGGGGAATCGCCGTGGCCCGGTACCAGATCCTGAACGCCCGCAAGCGCCATTCCACGCGACAGTTACGATTCAGCCGGATCGCCCTGGAACTGCTGCAGGCCGACCGGGACTTTTCGCTGGCGCAGGACTGGAGCGTCAATGGGGCGGACACGCTGGTGCTGTTCTTCCGGGGCCGGCCGCTGTCGTTCCTCGAGCCTTCACCAGGGGCGATCGTCATGAGCGGGGCCGGTGAAGACATCTACGGGACGGCGGACGAGTTCCGCTTTGTGTATAAGGCGCTCAGCGGCGACGGCGCGATTGTAGCCAAAGTCGAGAGCCTGGAGGACACGAATGCCTGGGCGAAGGTGGGCGTGATGATCCGGGCGACCCTGGATCCGGGCTCGCGTTACGCGCTTGTCTGCGCGACGCCGGGCAACGGCGTCCGGTTCCAGGCGCGGCTGCTGAACCTCGGCGGAGCGACCAGTGATACTCCGGTGGCGACGGCCGAGCAGATCGCCTTGCAGGTGCCCGTCTGGATCAAGGTGGAACGGTCGGGCGACGAGTTCAACGGGCTCTATTCGACGGACGGGGCGACTTGGACGGCGATGTCGTGGAACCCGCAGACGATCGGCATGATGAGCAGCGCGTACATCGGCCTGGCCGTGACCAGCCACGCGGCGGGCGTTTCGTGCACCGGGGAATTCTCGGGGATCACGACGAGCGGTGGCGTGAGCGGGTCCTGGCAGACGGCGGAGATTGGGGTTGCGCAGCCGAGCAACACGCCGGCCCCGCTGTACGTTGCGGTCCAGGACAGCGGCAATCACACGTACGTGGTGACCCATCCGGACGCCTCGGCCACGGTCGCGTCGGATTGGCAGCCGTGGGCGATTCCGCTCGATGAGTTCCGCTCCGGCGGCGTTGACGTCACGAAGGTCAAGCGGATGTACATCGGGGTCGGGGATCGGACCAGCCCGCAGCCGGGCGGCGCCGGCCTGCTCTACATCGATGACATCGGCTTCGGCCACGCCGCTACCAGCGACGAGGTCGCCGCTGAGTAGCATCAGCAACGAGCTTGATGACAGCGCATAGCGGGGCCTGTGCCGGTTCGGCATGGGCCCCGCTTGTTTCGGGGCGCGATGACCGCCGAGCTTGCATTCATCCTTTTGCGGAAGTATCCTTGCGGGCGGCAGCACGTGGCGCCGCAATGCCGTGATCATGCTTTCCAGGGGAGGCAATATGAAACAGATCGTTCTGCTTTGCAGCATCGCCGCAGTCTCGTTTTCGGCCGCCCACGCCCGTGACTACTACGTCGCGACGGACGGCAACAACGCAGGGCCCGGCACGATGGATAGGCCGTTTGCCACCGTGGAGAGGGCCCGGGACGTCATCGGGCGGATTCGAACCCGGGTGCTGGCCACCGAGGCGATCACCGTACATATCCGCGGCGGCAAGTACTTCCGCGCCTCGTCCTTCGCACTCACGCAGGATGATTCCGGCGTCGAGGACAGGGCGATCACCTACCGGGCGTATCCGGGCGAGGACGTTCGCCTCATTGGCGGCCGGCAGCTCGAACCGCAGTGGTTCTCGCCGGTCGCACAGGATTCTCCGGAATTCCCTCGTCTTGACCCAAGTGCGCGCGGTTATTGTCTCAAGGCCGATTTGACCTCGCACGGAGTCTCTGGCTGGGGAGGGCCTCTGCAAGCGGAACTGAGCTTCAACGGCGAGCTGATGCCGTTGGCCCGCTGGCCGAACGAAGGCTTTGTGCAAACGACCTCGGCGGAAAATGACATCACGTTCGGGTACGATGATCCCCGGCCTCAGCGATGGCTCAATGCCCCCGAGGCTTACGCCGCGGGCTATTGGCGCTACGGGTGGGCCAATCGCATCGAGCAGATTGCGAATATCGACGTCCAGAACCGGAAGATCACGCTCGCTGAATCCCCCAGCTACGGCATCCAGGCCAATAAGCCTTACTACGTTCTGAACCTGCTGGAGGAGATCGACCGCCCCGGCGAATGGTACCTGGACCGGCAGGCGGGAGTGCTGTATCTCTGGCCGCCCGATGACTTCGAGCAGGGCGAGATTCTACTTTCGGTCCTGAGTGAACCGATCCTCTCACTCAAGGACGTCTCCCACGTTCGCCTGGAAGGACTCACGATTGAGACGGGCGCCGGCGACGGGATCGAGATCTCCGGCGGTCGTGACAATCTCGTCACGGATTGCACGGTGCGCAACATGCGCGAGGATGGGATTGCGTTGTCCGGCCAGAGCAACGGCGTTGTGCGGTGCCGCATCCACGGCATCGGCCAAACGGGCGTCTCGGTCTCGGGCGGGGACCGCAGTCAACTCGTCGCCGGCGAGAACTTTGTGCGAGACTGCCGGATTCACGACTTCGGACGATGGCAGCGAACGTATGCCCCCGCGATTCGGCTCAACGGCGTCGGCAACATCGTGGCCAACAACCTGCTCCACGACGGCCCACACTCGGCGATCCTCTTCGGCGGCAACGAGCATCTCATTGAGTTCAATGAGATTTACGGCGTCTGCTATGAGGTGGACGACGCCGGCTCGATCTATTGCGGCCGGGATTGGGGACTGCGCGGCAATATCATCCGGCACAACTTCTTCCATCATATCGAGAGCCGGCTACCGGGGGCTCACGGGGTCCACGCCGTCTATCTCGACGATTGCGCCAGCGGCATCACCGTGTTCGGAAACACGTTCTACGAGATCTCCGGCCGGGCGATCATGTGCGGCGGCGGACGCGACAACACCATCGAGAACAACGTCATCGCCAAGTGCGGTTCGGCCCACTTCACTGACCGCCGCGGCAAGGTCTGGGTCGACAAGGACGAGAGCTGGAAGCTGCTCGACAAGATCCAGCGGTACAACTACACCGAGCCGCCGTGGAGCACGCGCTACCCGCGCCTCGCCCACATCCTCGACCACGGCTACGAGCGGGCCAAGGAGCCCGAAGGCTGCATCATCCGGCTCAACATCGGCTGGCAGAACAAGCGTTGGCTTGAGGAAAGCTCGCTCGGCGCCCCCGGCGGATTCCGATTCTACACGATCGAACGCAATATCGAGGACCAGGACCCGCACTTCGTCGACGAGGCAAGCCTGAATCTGGCCCTGCAGGACGATTCGGCCGCCTACACGCTGCGCGGCTTTCAGCGAATCCCGTTCGAGCAGATCGGCCCCCGCGATCCATGATGGCAGGACGCGCCGGCGATTGAGAAAAATCGCATTTTGCGCAATTCCGCCGTCACGTTTCGTCCGTCCATCAGACATAGATAAAGGGTGCGATCCGCCCCCTGATGTCGAAAGGAGGTGACGGAAGATGGCGAATGCTCCACGAGCACCGTGACGGACCCAGCGGGTCTGCGGTCGTCAAGAAATGGAATTTCACCAATAGCAGACATAGCGGCAAGCGGAGGTAAAACAATGAACCGTACGTACCATTGGTTTCTTTTGCTCATAGGCAGTATCGCACTGATCGCGCTGGCCGTCGGCGGCGAAGGGCGGCTCTGGGGCCAGAGAGTGGACGTGCAGTCCATCGCGGCGGCCGGTTCCGACTCCTTTGTCTACGTGCTGGACCTTGGCGGGCAACGGACGGAATACGAAGAGTGCCTCGGATTGGGGTCCAGCACCGAGATCATGGAACAGACGGTGGTGACGCCCCCCGGCGTCGTGGTCGCACAGAAGATCCCCGGGGCTCTCGAGTGGCCGGCGGTTACGTTGAGGCGCAGCACGCCGAGCGATGCCATGATCTGGCAGTGGCGCAAGATAATGGAGACGAGCGGCCTCAACGGCGCACTGCGAGATGGCCAGATTCACCTGTACAGGGCCGGCTCTGTGGAACCATTAGCCACGTGGCAGTTTGAGAGAGGCTGGCCCGCAGAGTTGACCTTCGGTGGATCGGTCGAGAAACTCGTGATCGTTCATGAGGGTCTGGAACTCGTGGGGTCGGGCGTGTCGGTTACCAGACCGACCAGGCCGGGAAGCTAAGGCGGGGCACGCCGTTCTGATGAATGCGGATTGCGGGGGCGCCGCGCAGCCCCCGCTCCGTCAGCCCGGCTCGATCCGCGCCAAAAAATGCGCTCGGCGATTCCTGTTCGACCCATCGCGTCCGAAAATCGGATTCCTCGCGGCCGGTCAAGAAAGTGGTTATAGGAACTCCGGAGACCCCGCCTTCGGTGGGCCCGAGAACCTTGACTCGGCTCACCGAATCTGGTATCCTATAGTGAACGTCGAACTGGGGGTTCGTACGACAGGTTGGGGGGTGCATCAGGTCGCGCGCCGACATCGGTTCCGCATCATTCCCGCACCGGCCCACTCGGCCGTCCGACAAGGGGGGTACGTAAGAGAACATGAAGCGCCGATCAGTGACATGCTTCGGCTTATTCATTCTGGCGACGGCCATTGCCGTGGGCCTAGCGGGCCCGGCACGGGCGCGCGGCGAGACGTCCGCTTACGAGCTGTGCATCGAGCAGAGCCCGGCGAAAGCCGGCAAGGTGACGCCGGATTCCGGCACGCACCGCTTTTCCGCCAACACGGTCGTGGCCCTATCGGCCGAGCCGGAGCCCGGATATCGGTTTGTCTACTGGCTCGGCGACGTCGCAGACCCAGGCTCGAAACAAACGAGCGTCGAGATCAATACTACGAAGGTCGTCGTGGCCGTCTTTCAGCCTGAGGAAAAGGGCTCCCTTGAAGAGAAATTCCGCGCCGGAGGCGGCGGGGGCGGGCCGCTGGTCTCAACGGCCGTCGACCTCCGGGCTCC
>CBFDDG010000204.1:0-8322 GCA_965603505.1 uncultured Phycisphaerae bacterium
AGGGGAACATCACGACCGTCCTGCCCGACCGCGCCGAGCGGTACTTCAGCACGGCGTTGATGTAGGCCAGACACCACCTTCCGATAAGAAGCGCAAGAAAAAAGGCTGAGGTAGGAGGAAGGAGGACTTATTGACCTCAGCCTTTGTGTGCAACCACGATCTGTACGCCCCACACCGCCCAGTGGTTCACTTTCGAGCCTTAAAAACGGCGGTGCGGTCCGATCAGGGAAGTGAAGCCAATCCCTTATGGGCAATCAATTCTATTGACAGATCCGAGGCTCACCTGTATCTGTCCAAATCTAAATGTCGGCGGCTCAGTAACCGATAAGAGTTGGGAACGCCTCTGGATGGGCCCGAACTTGCTTGGGCCGATAAGAGTAGATAGTCTCCATCCAGGGGTAGACAGGCGTTCATGTGTGAGTGAGACTGCGAATCGCCGGCGCGTAGGCGAGGCGGTGCGGTCGATGCGGTTGCCGACAGACGTCTTATTGGTTCTGACCCTGAGAATTCGACGGATATGGGGAATACTTCAGCAGATTGAAGCAGGCGCATGGCAAAATCGAGCAATCATAAGTCGTTGGTGATCGTCGAGTCGCCCGCAAAGGCCAAGACGATCAACCGGTACCTGGGCCCGGACTATGAGGTCAAGGCGTCGATGGGGCACATCCGCGACCTGCCCTCGAAGGGCATCAACGTGGACATCGAGAATGATTTCGAGCCCACGTACGACATCATGCCGGGCAAGAAGCGCGTGGTCAGTCAGTTGAAGGCTGCGGCCAAGAACTGTGACAGGCTCTACCTTGCGACAGACCTTGACCGCGAGGGCGAGGCCATCGCCTGGCACCTCGCGCAGATCCTCCGGATCCCCGAGGACCGAACCTATCGGGTGATCTTCAACGCGATCACGAAGTCGGCGATCCAGCAGGCGTTTTCGGAGCCGGGCCGTATCAATACCGACAAGGTGATGGCCCAGCAGGCCCGCCGGGTCCTCGACCGCATCGTGGGCTACGAGATCAGCCCGCTGCTTTGGAAGAAGGTCACACGGGGCCTGTCGGCCGGCCGCGTGCAATCGGTCGCCGTCAAGATCATCGTTAAGCGGGAGCGCGAGATTAGCGATTTCAAGCCGGAGGAGTACTGGCTGATCCCGGCGGTCTTCACGACGGGCCGCAGCAGCGACTACACACAGCAGTGGCTCGATTTCGTTGCCGCGAAAACAAAGGACGGAAAAGGACCGACCCTCCGCGAGCAGGGCGAATGGCTTGCCGCGCGGCAAGCCTTCAAGGCCGAGCTGCATAAGATCGGCGATGCGAAATTCAAGGCCTCGAACCGCCAGGACGCGGAAAAGGTCTTTGCGGAGCTCAGGCAGGCACAGTTCACAATCGCCGGTATCGAGACGAAGGAATCTGTGTCTCGACCCTCGCCGCCGTTCATCACGTCGACGCTGCAGCAGGCGGCCGCGAACCGCCTCGGTTTCAGCGCCAAGCGAACGATGTCCGTCGCGCAGCAGCTTTACGAGGGCATCGACCTGGGCTCGATGGGCTCGCTCGGCCTGATCACGTACATGCGAACGGACAGCACGCACCTTTCCGGCGAAGCGCTGGGCGAGGTGCGAAACTATGTCCGGAACCATTTCGGGCCGAAGTATCTGCCTGAGAAGCCGAACTTCTACGCGGCCAACAAGCAGGCGCAACAGGCGCACGAGGCGATCCGCCCGACCGACGTCGATCTGACGCCGAAGGAGATCCGCCAGTTCCTCAGCGACGAACAGTACAAGCTCTACGAACTGATCTGGCGGCGTTTCGTCGCCTGCCAGATGGAGCCGGCCCGGTGGGACGTGACGACACTGAGCATCGCCGCGGCGACGAGCCTCGGGACCGCCACGTACAAAGCGAGCGGGCGGGTGCTCGTATTCGATGGATTCAGCAAGGCCTGGCCTATCTCCTCCACCGAGCAGCAACTGCCGCCGACCCAAGCGGGCCAGCCCCTGGCGGTCGTGGACATTCGGAACGAGCAGCACTTCACGAAGCCGCCGGCACGGTACACGGAGGCCTCTCTCGTCAAGGCGCTGGAGAGGGAAGGCATCGGCCGCCCGAGCACGTACGCGCCGATCATCAGCACCGTCCAGGATCGCGGGTACGTCGAGCAGAGGGAACGGAAGTTCCATGCGACGGACCTCGGCGAGGTCGTCACCGACAAGCTCAGCGAGTACTTCCCGCGCGTCATGGATGTCGCCTTCACCCGACACATGGAGGGCCAGCTCGACAAGATCGAGGAACAGCACCTCGACTGGATCGGCGTTCTGAAAGACTTCTACGGGCCCTTCAAACAGAATCTTGAACGGGCGCAGCAGGAGATGAAGCACGCGAAGGCCGAGTCCACGCCCAGTGAGTACACCTGCCCGGACTGCGGTCGCCCGCTGGTGTATAAGTTCGGCAAAAGCGGCCGGTTCCTGAGCTGCTCGGCATACCCCGAATGCAAGTTCGCCTCCCAGGTCGACAAGGAAGGCCGGATGGTGCAGGACCAGATCAGCGAGCACAAGTGCCCGAGCTGCGGCAAGTCGATGGTCCACAAGAACGGCCGCTTCGGCGCGTTCCTCGGATGCAGTGACTACCCCACCTGCAAGACGACTCTGCGACTGGACAAGGAGGGCAACCCACTGCCGCCGAAGCCGAAGCCGGATCCAACCGGCATAAAATGCTATAAGTGCAAGAGCGGGGAACTGGTGATTCGTCAGAGCAAGCGCGGGCCGTTCCTCGGCTGCAACCGCTTCCCCCGATGCCGCACGATTGTCAGCGCCAAGAGCCTGGATCGACTCAAGGAGCTACAGGCGACCGGCGAGTGGCCGCCGAAAGATCCCGAGCGCGCCCGGGAGATCCTCGACGAACTCAAAAGCGACAAGGCCGTCGGCGCCAAGAAGTAGTCCACCTGCCGGCTTCGTCGCATGAGCGATGCCGGCGGAAGGGGCCCCGGATTCAGCTGCTTGCAGTGCTCGGCTGCGCCCCCCGTAATCCCCATCCCGATCCCGCGGCTGCTCTACAGTCATCCCGCCAGCGGCGTAGGACAGCCCTCCAGCGGCAAATCATAGGTGCCAAGAATGGTGCTGGCTTTCCAAACGGAGTCGTCCTGGTATAATGACGCAAAAGAACGGCCTGCTTGGTACACGAAGGTTCGCCATGGACAAGAAAGAGAAAATCGAAGCTCCGTCGTTTGAGACGGTCGAGCCGATCGGCAAGCGAGTCCTGATTCGCAAGGATGAGGATAAGAAGGAGACGAAAGGCGGCATCAAGCTTCCTGACAACATCGAGATCCCCACGATCACGGGGCGGGTTGTCGCCGTTTCCACCGAGATCGAGCACTCGGCCGACATCCCCCTGAAGAAATACGACAAGGTCCTGTTCAACCCGAAAGGCGCCATTCCGGTGGATTTCGAGGGCGATAACCGCCTCTTCGTCGTCGAGGTGACGAATGTCGTGGCCTTCTTTCGCAAGAGCTGAGAACGGGTAGAATTGCGGAAGAATCGCTTGGCGCGGTCGGGAAGATCTCGTAGGTTGTGCAGCGATATACTGACCGGTCGGGGCGGTTTCGGACGGATCGCTCGCGAATCAACTTTTTGAACCTTTCGGATAGATGGGGAGCAGCTATGACGAATGGCGGTCAACCTCCGATTGAGAACGTACAGGCCTATCCGGCGGGACAGCCGGTGCGGCCTCACCGTGGCGTGATGATCCTGGTCTTCGGGATTCTCGGTCTGGTCTGCTGTATTGTCTTTGGCATCGTCGCCTGGGTCATGGGCAACGGCGACCTGAGGGAGATGGATGCCGGCCGGATGGACCCCTCGGGCCGAGGCCTGACGCAGGCTGGAAAGATCTGCGGTATCGTCAGCGTGGCTCTGCAGATCGTGATACTCGTCATATGGCTGCTCGTGTTCGTCGTCACCGGCGCCGGCTTCGCGATAAGACCGGCATAGTACAACAGCCCGAGATGAAGCTTGAATGCATCCAGCTCCGGCGCTGGCCTGGTTGGCCGTGGTGGTCGATTTTCCTGCCGGTACTCTGGCTGGCGCTGGGCGGCGTCACCTTACTCCTGAGTGCTCGCACGGGACGGCCCGTGCAACTGTGCCCGCTCAAACGCCTTACAGGCTATCCCTGCCCCACGTGCGGCTTCACCCGTGGGACTCTGTCATTCCTGCAGGGGCATCCCATCCGGGCGTGGCTGTACAATCCGCTTCTGTTCTCTTTTTTGGGCGTATTCGCAGCCGTGGTTGCCGTCCGTGTCCTCTTCGGCAGGAGGCTTGCGATTCAACTGAGCGGCAGCGAACGCAAAGTTGCCTGGGCAACCATGATCGTGCTCTTTGTCGCGAACTGGCTTTACGTCATTCGCTGTGTGGGTTGAGGACGTGACGGGCAAGGCCGCTGTGCGGCGGAGTTTGCAGTCTGCCCATCAACTTCAACGTTGCTCACTGGAGCTACATCTTCTCTTGGAACCACGGAATACGCAGAGACCTGCGAAGGAAGGAGTTAAGATGGGTGGTAGTACACGGCGTGACTTCCTCAAGTTCGTCGGTGCCGGCGTAGCGGCAACGAGTCTGGGCGGCGGGTTGACGGCAAGCGGCCAGGGTGCCGCCGAGAGACCAAACGTTCTGGTGATCCTGGTGGACGATCTGGGCTACGGCGACCTGTCGAGCTACGGGGCGACGGATTTGAAGTCGCCAAATATCGATGGCCTCGTCAAGGCGGGGATGCGGTTCGACAACTTCTACGCGAACTGCCCCGTGTGCTCGCCGACGCGGGCGGCGCTGCTGAGCGGGCGCTATCCCGATCTCGTCGGCGTTCCCGGCGTGATCCGCACGCACGTCACGAACAACTGGGGCTACGTGTTCCCCCAGGCGGTGCTGCTGCCGCAGATACTCAAGCGGGCGGGTTACCATACGGCCATCGTGGGCAAGTGGCACCTAGGGCTGGCCTCGCCAAACAAGCCGAACGAGCGCGGCTTCGACCACTTCCACGGCTTCCTCGGCGACATGATGGACGACTACTACAACCATCGCCGGCATGGCTTCAACTACATGCGCCTCAACGGCACCGAGATCGACCCCGAGGGACACGCCACCGACCTGTTCACACAATGGGCCATCGACTACCTCCGTGAGCGATCAAAGAAGAAAGAGCAGCCTTTCTTCCTCTACCTGGCGTACAACGCCCCGCACACGCCGATTCAGCCGCCCGAAGAATGGGTTGAGCGGGTCAAGCGGCGAGAAGCGGGAATCAGTGACAAACGCGCGAAGCTCGTCGCGCTGATCGAGCACTTGGACGCAGGCATCGGAAAGGTTATCGACGCGCTGAAAAAGACCGGCCTCGGTGACAACACACTCGTGGTCTTCGCCTCCGACAACGGCGGCCAGCTCGGCGTCGGCGCTACGAACGGACCGCTACGGGCAGGCAAGGGCGATATGTATGAGGGCGGCATCCGCGTGCCGATGTGCGCGGTCTGGCCGGGACGGATCGAGCCGGGCTCGCGCAGCGACCGCGTCGCGCTGACGATGGACCTGTTCCCGACAATCTGCGAGGCGGCGGACGTGAAGATCGAGCACGAGATCGACGGCCGGAGCATCTTGCTAACACTAACGGGCAAGCACCAGACCGACGACGAACGCTTCCTCTTCTGGGTCCGACGCGAGGGCGGCAAGCAATACGGCGGGCGGGCCTACTACGCCGCCCGGCAGGGCGACCACAAGCTCCTGCAAAACAGCCCCTTCGAGCCGCTCAGACTTTACAACCTCAAGGACGACCCGAAGGAGGAGCGTCCGCTCGACGAAAAACACCCGATGTACCGAAAGCTCTTCAGCGCCCTGCAGAACCACGTCTGCAAATCCGGTGCAATCCCCTGGCAAGAGTACCCGGTCGATCTTTCGATTGCGGATTGATGATTTCGGAGTGCGGATTTGCATCGGGGGAGCGCATGGTGCTGGCTGTGGATGGGCGTCTTGAGGTTCACACGAGCAGACGCACTGCGAGTGTTTCTTCTGGCGGACTGACGCCCGTGGGACCCAAGAGCCTTCATATTTGCCGTGGATGCGCCCTGCGCAACCACGTCGCGGTGAAGAGCAATGGTGTGCGGCACACATCCGACGGACCACGGACTTCGATGGAAGGAGCCGCACCCCACCGATTGTGTGGTCGCTGCCGGCGGTCAGCGTCCGTTCGCGGGCGGCGTCGGCTCCACTCTCATCACGCCGAGGTAGGTGAAATGGTTGCCGTTGTTGTTGGCGGCCCCCGGCGCCAGGCTGATCGTGATCTCTCCTTCGGCGGTCGGGGCGATCGCGGACAGCGCGACGAATCCGTCGATGTTGCCGGAGGGGTTGAGGGTCGCGAATCCCGAATAGGCGCCCGTCACCGTGTAGAGCGTCTCCCGGTTATCGCCGACGCCCATGCGTGAGGCGTAGAACGTGAATTCGTACGTCAGCAACGGGTCCAGCCCCGTCAGCTTGAAGCTCGGGAAAACGTTGCCCAGGCCGCTGAAGGTCTCGGTGTTGCCGAAGAGCGAGTCGCGCGTGGCGCCCTGCGGGAACAGCTCGGACGCAAGGGTCCCATTCGTATTGGCCCCATTGAACCGGCTCAGGATCACGAGGCTGATCCCGGTGGGGACGTTGTCCGTCGTGACGAGATCGCTCAACTGCCCGCCGACCGTCTTGCCGATGCCATCGGTGACGTTGTTCCAGAAGTTCGCGGGATCGTCGGGAGCCGGACCGTTCGCCGTGGGCGTGCTCGCGGAGCCGAAGTCAAACAGCAAAACCTGCGAGCGGATCTCGCCTGTCGCGGTCGTGCCGGGCGCGATCTCGTTGCCGACCAGGTCCCGCACGCCACCGACGCTCACAGTGAAGATGCCCGTCAGGCGCGACGCCAGAGTGAGAGTGACGGTTTGCCCGTCGGCGTCCAACTCCGCAGCGGCGACTTCGCCGTCGTTCACGCAGTAGTTGTCGGCCGCCGTGGCGCTATTCGGATCCAGTTGTTCGTCAAAGACGAGACGCAGCGTGAGCCCGTTGACGCTATCGGCCGACAGCAGGACCGGGGCGTTGACATCCGCAACGACGTTAAGAACTGCGTCCCGGCTGGTGGCGCTGTACATCGCATTGCTGACACTGATGGCGAACGTCGCCCCATCCAGGTCGAGCGTCGCCCGTTCAATCGTGTAGGTGAACTCGTTGGCGTCGGGAATCGGCTGGCCATCCCTCAACCACTGGACGATGTAGGGCGGGGTGCTCTCGACCGTCGCACGGAACGTTGCCGGCCGGGACTCCACAACGGTCTGGTCGGCGGGCTCTTCCACGAAGACGATGGGCTGCTGCTGCGGGATCTCGTCCACCCGCATCGCTCCGAGATAGATGAAATGATAGGAGTTGTTGTTGCGGTCGGTCGGGGCCAAGCTGATGGTGATCTCCCCGAGCGAATCGGGAGCGATCCCGGCCACGGTGGCGACCTCATCGATATTGTTTGCGGAATCGTAGGCTACCGAAGCCGAGCTCGCGCCGGTGACCGTATAGCTCGCTTCGCGGACGTCGCCGACTCCCAGCCGCGAGGCGTAGAAGGTGAAGTTGTAGGTCCGCTCGCGGTCCAGGCGAGTCAACTTGAAGCTGGGCGCCACGTCGGCAAAACCGTTCCAGTCCTTCGTGTTGCCGTAGAGCGAGTCGCGCGTGGCGTTCTGCGGGAAGACCGTCGATTCGAGGGTCCCATTACGGTTGGGGCCGCTGGCGTTGAACGGGCTGATGATCTGAAGGCCGACCGAGGCCTGCACGTTCTTCGTATTGACGACCCCTCGCAACTGGCCCGTCGCCGAGCCGCCGATGGTCTCCGTGACGTTGTTCCAGAAGTAATTCGGATCGTCCGGCGCGGGTCCATTCTTCGTGGCGGCATCCCCCGGCCCGAAATCGAACAGGAAACTCTGCACCTGCAAAGAGGACCACGCTTCCAGCATGGAGCCAACCGCAATCTCCCACAGCGCGTAGCCCGACGCGTTCATGTGCAGCATGTCCGAGAGGAACAGTTGTTCAAGGGGCTGGCCGGCGGCGTCGAGCATGGGCGTAAACACATCGACGAACCAAAGGCCCGGATCGCCGGCGGCCAGGGCCTCCAGCCGGGCATTCAACTGCCGCGTCACGTCGAGGTACTGCGCCCGGCTCGGGCTCGGCTTGACCGCGATGAAAGCCACGCCCGCGCGGGGCAACTGCTGCTTGACCCGCTCCACGAACGCGACGTAATCCGCATAGACCTGATCCACGGACTTGCCCCCCGCCAGGTCGTTGTCGCCTTCATAGACGAGGATCAG
>CBFDDG010000205.1:0-8303 GCA_965603505.1 uncultured Phycisphaerae bacterium
TCTGCGCTCTACGTTTCGAAGAGGGTTACGTCTGGGACCCCGGACGCGATTCTGCCGTTAACCGCTTTGGCCGCGCGGAGGGGAGAGTCTGAGAGGTTCGGCGAGTTCGAAAAGCACTCCCGGGCGCCCGAGCGCAACCCTCTTCGAAACAGAGAGCGCGGGCTACCTCAAAACCCCCGGAATCTGGACCAGAAACGCGAAAGACCCGAGGCTCTCACCTCAGGGCTCTCTGTCAACCAGAGCGATCTCGGAAGTTCGCTTCCGTTCATCTGGCTCTAAAACGGCCTGACTCAATGCAACCGGCTGGTTAACAGAAAGTCGGTCAAATCAGGCCTCACCGGCCAGGAATGGCCTTGCAGCGTCGGGCGTGAAGGTGATGGAGGCGGTGCCGTCGGTCTCGTCGAGTTCGATCCGGGCGATGCATTTCCGTAGAAAGTCGTACTGCAGCGCGGGCGGCACGACACGCCAAGCCTTTAGGGCGGCCCGGACCTGGGCGTCCGTAGCGTCCGTGCCAAGCAGCGTCCGCCACGTGTCGGGATCGCCCATGATGTCCCGCACGATGGCGTAGACCTCATAGGCCCCGAACTGGACGCCCTTACACGGTGGCCGGCCGCCGGCGGTCGAACGGCACCGGTAGTAATTGTATACTTGCCCGTACCCTTTCCCCAGTGTCAGGTTGACCTGGTACGTCGAGAGGAACCGGCCGCACCGGGGGCAGACGACCTTGCGGCGGAAGAGCGCGCTGCGGCGCGTGCGCTGCCGGCGGTCGGTCGTCCGGCGGGCATCCAGCATCTGCTGCACCGCGTCGAAGGTCTCCGGATTAACAATGCCTTCGTGGCAGCCGGGCCGCGTCGTGTCCCCGTCGGCGAAGCGGCCGATGTAGACGGGATTACGAAGCGTCTTCAGGACTTGCCGGGCCGTCCACGGGCCCCCGCGGCTGGTCTGGCCGGAGCGTCTTGAAGTGTAGGCCTTCGTGGTCCATCCGAGGGCATTGATTTCTTCGGCGATGCGGCTGGGCCGCTGGCCCCGGGCGGCGCGGGCGAAGATTGCGCGGACCCGCCGGGCTTCGACCGCATTGGGAACGAGTTGCCGGGTTACCGGGTCGGCGTCATAGCCATAGGGCACCTTCCCGGCCAACCGGCGGCCGTGCCCCTTGAGATAGGCCCGCGACTCCGCGATCCGCGCTGCGATCATGTCCCGCTCAAACTCCGCAAACGCCGCCAGGATGTGTCTAAGGAAGCGGGTTTCCGGGCCGGAAGATAACTCCGGTTGGTGAACGAGACGCAACTCGACGCCCGCTTTATCGAGTTCGTCGAAGAGGATGACGGCGTCGCGCATGTTGCGGGTCAGGCGGTCGAGAGCGACGGCGTACAGGCGGTCGATGCCGCCGAGGTCGATGACCTTGCGGAGACGGCGCATGGCGGGGCGGTCGAGCGTCGCGCCGGAACAGCCCTCGTCGTCGAAGCGCTGGCCGGTCCAGTGAAGGCCAGGTTCGCCCATGGCCCGGGCGAATTCCTGGCACGTCATGAATTGAACTTCGCAGGAGGAGAAGTCCTCGGCCTTGTCCACGGACTGACGGGTGTAGATGGCGTAGCGGATCATGTGGCCGGCACCAGAGGACATGGGCCTTACGCTCCTGATGTCAATCATAGGTATCGGCAGGCACCGCCTGCGACTTGATGGTGTCAGACTTGCTGCCCCATGGGGGCTGGGAAGCGTGGTGCGCAAGGCGCATCCCGGGCCTATACCGGATTATTGTATAGGCGGAAGAGATTCCACTTGACGGGCCGGCGGCTGTAAGGTATATGTTAGGTATCCGGGGCACAGATTGACCGGAATGGGACGCAAGCAATGGGTGATCTCCTCTGTGCTGCAGAGAGTGCCGGATATGGACCACGCGCCGCCCCAGGCTTCAGGCCCGAGCGGATCGTCCTCGCCAAAGGCAGCCAGGCGACACCCAGCCGCCGCCTGTTTGCCCGGCAACTGTGCCGCGCTTACCCGGATGCGGAAGTTGCCGACCAACCGAACGTGCCGCACAACCGGGTGGACCTGGGCGAAGCCGATGCCCTCGCCGCCTTGAAGCGGGGAAAACGGACCCTCGTTCTCGGCGAACACCGAAGCGCTGTCCGCCAGAGCCGCGAGGAAGGCAACACCTGCCCCAACTACTGGCACTTTTCGCCCTACGGTTTCTGCCCCTACGGATGCCGTTACTGCTACCTTGCCGGCACGCCGGGCGTCCGGTTCTCGCCGACGGTCAAAGTCTTCCTCAACCTGCCCGAGATCCTCGCCGAGATCGACCGGATTGCCGCGCGCCTGGCCGAACCAACGGCGTTCTACCTCGGCAAACTCCAGGACGGTTTGGCGCTGGACCCGCTGGCCGGCTACTCGCGGACGCTGGTCCCCTTCTTCGCGGGCCATCGCTATGCGCGGATGACATTGCTGACCAAGTCGGCCAGCGTGGAGAACCTCTTGGACCTCGACCACGAGGGACACACGATTCTTTCCTGGTCGCTCAACCCCGCCGAGGCGATCGCGGCCTTCGAGGCAGGCACGCCTCCCTTGGCCGAGCGGATCGAGGCGATGAAGCGGTGCGCCGGCGCCGGCTACCCCGTCCGCGCGGTCATCATGCCGATCATCCCTGTGCCTGGCTGGGCAGAAACCTACGCGGCATTTCTCGAAGGGCTTCTGGCCGAGGTCACGCTTGACCGCATTACCCTGGGCGGCATTTGCTCGTACCGGGCAGCACGGGGTCTCATGGAACACCGCTTGGGCCGGTCGAACGCCATTTCGGACGCCTTCGATCCGACCGGCCCGTCATCGGACGGCCGCTTGCGTTACCCCGCCCACCTTCGGGTCGAACTGTACCAGCACATGATCGGGATCATCCGCAGCCGTTCGCCCGACCTGGACATCGGCCTGTGCCTCGAGGAGAGAGGCGTCTTCGAGGCGCTCGGCCTGACCGAGGCCATCGGCCGATGTAACTGCGTCCTATGAGGTGAGTGTGCCGGCAACAGGGAATGCGTCCACAACGGCCTTCGCTTGGCGACCGGCGCGCTGTCTGGCGGGTTGATGATGCTCGTCTTCTTCTTACTTACCCGGCGAAGGTTCGAAATGGCGGTGGGGTCCGAGACGGACGAGGCTGTTGACAGTGCTTTCAGATTGATTCAGTTTTCGTTGCGTGGTTCAATGGGACGACATGACGAAGAAACGGCACCATTACGTACCGAGGGCATACCTGAAGCCATTCTGTGATGGTGGAGGCAAACTACACGTTTACCGAAAGGACGATCCGACAAAGGCGATTCAGCAATCGCCGGATGGTGTCGGATTTCACAAGTACTTTTATTCGCAGCCTCTTCCCGATGGCGGACACGACCACGACAAGCTCGAAAACTTTTTCAGTAAGTACGAGGCCAAGTGGCCGGAAATTGTCCAGAAGTTCCGCGCCAAAGAGAACGTCAACGACGCTCTCGGCACGATCTACGCCTTCATCGCACTTCAACGCGCACGGGTTCCAGCGGCACGTGATGCGTGTGAGAGACTACTGGCCGAGGCCGTAAAAGCGACCCTGCGGCAGTTGGACGTTGCGGGGAAGCTCCCGCCGCCAAAGGGCTGCGAGGACATCCTCGACCATGTGGCTGTGGCCATTGATCCCCACCAGTCAATCCACGCAATGGTCCCCAGCATCAACGGCATCGGTAAATTGCTGGGGCAAATCGGGATTGGCGTGCTGCACAACAAGACAGATGTTCCGTTTCTGACCAGCGACAACCCGGTTATCTGGTTTGACCCATCGCTTCCAGAAGACCAGATGCAGCCGTACGCGGTTCGTCTTGATGGCCCGATTGTGCTGATGTTTCCTGTCGCTTCCGACCTGATGATATACGGACACTCGACGAAGCGGGATCAGTTCGCCTGTCACGGGCTTTGTTACGGCGAGTTGAGCGACGTAACGACAGTCGAGACAATGAACCGGCAAATCTGCCGTTTCGCCTATGAGTCCGTCTTTGCGAGCAAACCAGGATTCGATAAACTTGTGAAGGAACATGCCGATGTTTCACCCGTGATCTGGACGGAGACGATCCCTGCGCCCAGTGGTCAGCATCTTCTGTGTCAATATGTGTGGGGCGAACGGACGCGCAAACCGAAATGGAAACCACGAGATCAATGACCTGATTGCTTAGCAAAGGTCCGAAATCGCTCATGGTCCCGGTGCGAACGGGTCTGTTAACCACTGGCGGGCTGTTCAACAGAGAGTCAGAGAGTTCGGGCCGTTGCTCTCGGCGTGCGGGACGGAACGTGTAGGTTCACCGCCGCAGGTTGGTGGGGACGGGTTGAAACAGAGAGCGCCGCCCGCGTTGGCTGGCGCTTCGTAACTCTTTGCCCGCATAGGGATATGAAAACGCCCGGCCACTTTCATGGTCGGGCGTTTCTGTTCACTGTAACTGGCCATAAAGTTCGCAAGATTGATTTTGGCTCCCCGAACGCAACCCTCTTCGGGAAACGTGCGCAGCGCTCTCTGTTTGGCTCAGGCAGGCGCGCCGAGGCGGGGCCGCCTGAGCACTTCGTGTCAGAAACAGACCGGCGGCCGGCACGACCGAAGATCTTGCGCCGCCCGCTCTGCTACAGGCATAGTTCAGCCGCCGGACGGAGACCGCGCGTCCCACAGCAACCGCTGGTCCGTCGATGCGGTCTGCTGAGGTGCCGCCGCACGTGTCAGATGGCACCGGTCGGTCGTCAGGTCGGGGTTCTTGCAGCCGCACAGGTGAACGTGGACGCCGTGCTTGGCGGCCAGTTGCTGCAACCGCGTGAATCCCGCGCGGCGAATGGCCTCCGGCAGCGCCAAGCCGCCGCTCGCCCCGCCGCGTAGTCGAAAGCGGGTGCCCGCCGTGTAGGGCGAGAGTATCCGCTCCACGAGGTTTGCGCCCGCCACGTGCCGCTTGATGGCGGCCGTGACGGCTGGCCGGAGAAAGAGGTAACTGGCGGCCAAGTCCACCACGCCCCGGTCCCGGCACGCGGCCAGAAGGGCCGTCAGGCTCGCCTCGCCGTCCGTCACGCCGTGAATCAGCGGGTCGGCCCGGACCCCGACCGAGATGCCAACCTGCCGAAGACGCGAGATGCTGCCGAGCCGCTCATCCACCGTAGCTGCACCGGGTTCCAGCGTTTGTCGAAGCGAATCGTCCAGCGTGGTCAGCCCGACCTGGCACGACACGCGGCCCGGGTACTGGACGAAGAGGTCAAGAAAGCGATCCGGAACCGAGCCCTTCGTGATGAACTCGACGCCGACGCCCGCTTCAAGAACGGCCGCCATGGCGCCGTAGGACTGGTCGAGAACGACCTCGAGTGGCTGAAACGCATCGCAGGACGGACAGAAATAGACCGACGCCGGCCGCTTGCGTTTGCGCGCGAGTTCTTGGGCTACCCGTGAAGCCGTGTCGCGGTACACTCGGACCGTGCCCTCCCCGGGATACTGCGCATAGCCGCGCGTGTAACAGTAGGTGCACCCGTGCGCGCAGCCGGTGGAGATGTTAACCGTCGGCACGCCCGCCAAGCACGCCAGACCTGACGGTGTCAGCACCGCGCCGCGGCGCTCGATGAATCTAACGCTGGCCATTCTGCCCCCAAGAGGGAAACCAGCTGCTTCAGGGAACGCGGACGACCTCGATGCCCGCGCGGCGCAGAAGCTCCCCGGTCACCCCGTCGCGGTCGCAGCACGGGCTGCCGCCCTTGAGGTATGCCCGCCGCGCGCCAACGATCTCGACGATCTCCAGAGTATACCGCGAACCGTTCACGTGGAAGTCCGTCAGGTCCCGGCCGGTCTCCGTATCGATGATCCGGAGGCGGCCGTCCAGAACGTCGGCGCCGGTTCCGCCCTGCAGATACTCACCGCTCCGGGGTGTTGGCATGCCGCCCAGTTGCTCGGGGCAGACGGGCACAAGGACGCACTTCTTCTTGAGGCGCTCAAGGAGCGCGTCGCGCCGCTTGGCCCGCCGGCCGTGCCAGCGGCACGGAATACCCAGGAAGCACGCGCTGACGAGCACCGGCTCGCAGTACGGGCGGCAGTCCTTTTCGGGAAGGAGGTAACCCGTCTCTGCCTTTTTGGTGCTGCTCATCTCATGGCTCCTCCACGATGATGCGGCGCCAGAACCGATGTCGCCAACCCATGCAGAACGTCAGGCGCAGGCAGCGGCCGCACTGAATGCACCCATCGATTACAAGCCGCTTGGTCTTGCGGTCAAACCGACGACAGGCAAAACACTCAAGCATGCAAAAGCCGCAGTCCAGGCAGTTGAGCATCCGCTTGACAAGAGCATCGGCGATCCGTTCCTCCAGATGCCAGAAGCGAATCTCATCACCTTTGCGAACCCACCTTCCGTCGACCGGTCGGAGATGCTTTGTCGCGATCCACTGAGGGTCGCGAATGCGGTAGGCAAGACCGCCTCCGGGAAGGCGTCGCTTTGCAGCCCCCACCACGTCTTGCGCTCTCAGACGCCGCCAGTGGACAAAGCCGTGCCGACCCAGTTTTTCCTCGCGTGTCTTGTGCTTAGCATCCAGGCGGCTCTTGTGAATCAAGCCACTGCCGAACAGCATCTCTTCGATCCGGCGGTAGTATAGCCTGCACACGTCCGGGAAGTGCTCCGCGCTGTATGCCTGTCGCCGAGCGTCTGAGGTATAGCAGCAGATGCAATAGGTGCGGTCCATGTGCTGGTAGATCGGGTTCAGCGGTAACCCGTAGCGCGTCTGGATCACCTCCAGGATTTCGTCTCTACTGAAACCCAGCAAGGGGTTGAAGCAGGGAAGGTCCAGGCGTCTGTATAGCTCGAGGGCGGTGTGGTACTTGTGGCTGTACTCGCTTCCAGACATGCCCCGGAACATCACGCCCTCTCGTGGTCCTCGCGCGCCCTGCTCTCGAAGCCATTCCAGCAATGCCGTGCCAATCAGCAGAGGGACGCACCAGGGGTCCTTGAGCGTCAGAAAGCCAATCCCCCGATCCATTAACTCGAAGTAGCCAAGAAACGGGGCCAGGGTTGTGACCGCAAAGCCGCGTGCCTTGAGTTGCTCAAGATAGGCGAGGTTGCTCTGGAACTCAAGGTTGTGGTGCACATACAAGCACGCCGGTCGCTCGGGCTCGACTGCCTCGTACAACATGGCGGCCAAGGCAAGACTGTCCTTCCCCGTGGAGAAGGCCACAAATCTATGCCGGTCGGCGACTTTGGGCCAGATCAGGCGCATTGATCGGATGGTCTCCGTCACCTTTGCCTGCAGCGGTTTCCTCATGATCACGCCTCCAGCAAAACGCTGAGCACTTTCCCTGCGGCGATGGCGAAGTCCTTGTCCGCGATGCCGTGTTCTCGCGCTCGCTTTCGGATGGCGCTGCTCAATCGGTCCTTCTCGTCCATGAGAACCTTGACCGGCAGCAGCATGTAGGTCGACTGGCGGAGACCCTCCATCTGCTTCTCGAAGGCGCCCCAATCGAACTCCTTCGGCGGCGCAAGGAGCGCCTGGAGTTCGGCTTCGGAGAACCCCAGTGAGGGCAGGTCAACTTTCGCGGCTGCCAAGTCCTCAAGCACCTTGTCCAAGCGGCCGTAGTCCCAGCCGGCGAGCTCCCCCGTTTTGTTGTCCGCCAAGGCAAAGGCGCGCCGCTGAACGTCCGTCAACTCCAGCTGGATCACGGGCACCGACAGCAAGCCGAGTTTCCTGGCTGCCTTCCATCGCGTATGGCCGGCCACAATCACCATGTTCTGATCGCACAGAATCGGTACGTTAAACCCAAACGAACGGATACTCTGCGCCACCGCGTTCACTGCTTGCTCGTTGAGCCGCGGATTGTCCTTCCACGGCTTCAGTCGTTCCACTTCGATTTCCTGAACATTGAGCATGTCTCGCCCCCTTGGGTCAAACCGTATCATGCGGGGCTGTTACACGTCCCAGTCGACGGCCCTGGTGGCCATGTAGCCACCCCGGTTCGCCATGACCTCCGTAATGAGCGCCGGTATGCGAACAACGGCAAGCAGCCGGGACCGGTTGACCGCCTGCTGGACTCCCGAAGGCCGATTCAGAATACTGCTCAGAGACATAGCAGGCCTACCGTTCGGTTTACGCGATGCCGAACATAACCCTAACACACAGCACGGCGGCAGTCAAGACGAATTGTCAGACGAGGCTGAGAAAAAAACAGGGCCCCGAGGGGGACCCCGGGGCTGTAAACAAGCACACAACCCATTCCGAAGAGGGTTGCGTTCGGTGGTGGCTCCCCGGGTAGGACTTGAACCTACAACCTAGCGGTTAACAGCCGCCCGCTC
>CBFDDG010000206.1:0-8301 GCA_965603505.1 uncultured Phycisphaerae bacterium
CAACGGCCAGCGAGGCGGGGGATGAGTCCGTGGCGATAAGCACTTTGGAGAACATCGTGTACGCTCCTCTTGCTGTCCTCATCCCTGTCTCATTGCGTTTCTCCCACGGCCAGGCGGAACTGGGCCAGGGCCGTGTTGTAGTCTGCCAGGGCTCGGTAGTAATTCATCTGAGAATCCAGCAGCGCCGACTGGGCGTCCAGGACGTCTACGATGGCCCCCTTGCCGAGGTCGTACTTCTCGCGCTCGATTCGCAGAGATTCCTTGGCCTGCTCGACAGCCTTTTCCGTCACACCGACCCTTGCACGGGTTGATTCGATATTGGACGTCGCCGTTTGCACCTCGAGCTGAATCTGAAGCCGCAGTTTCCGGAAGGCCTCTTCTTCAGCGCTTAAGCGGCTCCGTTCCCGCCTTATTCTTGCGTCGATTCGCCCGCCTTCAAAAAGCGGCATATCCAGAACGACCCCCACTTCCCCAACTTCATTGTCCTCATCAACGTCGTCTGAATCCCAGCGGCTTCCATAGGACGAGCGAAGCGACACCTCCGGCAGCCGTCCGGCCTTGGCTATGTCGAGCCTTTTTCGCTGCGCGCCAACTCGGAATTGCAAGGCTTGATAATCGTGCCTGTTGTCAAATGCTGCTCGAAGAGCCCGATCAAGACTGGCGGGAACATCACGGAGGGTCAGTTCGCCTCGAATCGCCACGGATTTGTCTTCCGTGCCACGTCCCAGCAGGCTGGCAAGCACGAACCCTTGTATGTCAAGCACATTACGCTCGCGAAGCAGTTGCTGCTCGATATCGGCAAGCCTGACCTGTGTTCGCAGCAAGTCCACCCGTGCCGCCTTTTGGGCGTCCAACAGTTCCTTCGCTCTTTTGTGATGCTCCTCCAGAGTCTTTTGTGAGAATATCAGGGAATTGATCACCTCCTGCTGGCCGAGCATCGAATAAAAGACACTCGATACGTTGAACACCAGTTCCACTCGACTGCGAGCCAGCCGCTGCTGGGCCGACCGGGTGAGTAACTCCGCCGCCTTAACCTGATTTCGAAGCCTCCCGCCCGTGTATAGCGGCATACTCAAAGCGATCTCTCCGAAAAGGAGATTATCTGAGAAACCTAACACGTCGCGCCCGCCGGGCCGTCTTGGCTTGATCAGCCTATCCTCCCGGGAATGCGTGTATCCTCCCCCTGCATGGACCGTGGGCCATAAGGCCCCCTGTGCGATATCCTTTTCTGCCAGAGCCGTTCTTGTGTCCCACCCCTTTTGTGCTATGTCAGGGTTGTTCCTAAGGGCAAGATCCACACACTGTTCAAGGGTTAACGGCGCTTCACGGTCCTTGGCATCGGGGACCTCTTGCGAAGCAGGGGCGGCCTCGCGGGGGGTGGCGCTCAACGTGGTCTCCGGGTGCGGCCGGGTCGGTACAGCCACCCCCGCACCGTAGACATCCTGACGACTTGCCGTGCATCCCGCCGCACCGAGCGTCACGAGTACCCCCAGTGCCGTCACCAGTACGCTCTTCATCGCGAGTGTCCTTCTGCTATTGAGCGGTTCATCAAGCCAAAGAACCGGGGGTGCTGCCGATGGCTCATCGCTGCGCGTCGTGTTCCAACGCTTTGAAGATCGCGGCTTCGTCCCGGGCAACCCGCTTGCCCATGACGTCTGCGACCGTGCCGCCGAACATCTGGGCCATCAGGGCTCTGTTCATGCCGCTGATGTGAACCTTGCCGTCGTCGCCCTCGTAAACGCCAAAGGCACACGGCATGAACGCGGACACCTCGGGGGTGTCGGCGAGCATATCATGGGCGTACTTGGCCCTGCCGAATTGCACGACCCGTACCTGCCGGTCGAGATGGACGCCGTGCTTTGCCATGGATTGGTTCAGGTTAAGGACCCCCTTGCAGGTGAAGCCTTGGGCCTCAATGGCCGCACGGAGCGCTTCACAGGTCCGGTCGACGTCCTGGTACTTGCTCTCGTGGACCGTGACCATCCTCCTGCTCATGGACTGGCACCCGCTCAACGCCATCAGCCCTGTGCCCGTGACAAGCCCGACCAGCATGACAATGATGGACGGCTTCCATTTGCCGGAACTGGCTGGACGTTTCTTGTCAAACGCGGGGTCAGTCACTGCTTCGGATTCTCTCATCATTGCTCTCCTTCGTGTTTTCTCGGTTTGTGTGTCGGGCGATTCGTACTCCCTGCTTGACCCAGCAGATTATTGGTCAAGGTGGTTGACGTTCGTGTGCTAGAAGATTATACTAGGACTAGCAGGATGTTCAAGTGCAAAAATTCTGGGGCGCACGCCGGGCCGCGAGAGCCGGCAGAACGGGGAGAGACGAAGCGATGACTTCCGCGGGCTCAAACAGAGGAACCCGCAAGGGGAGGATCCCGCGGGTGTGCTTCCGAAACCTGATCCAGGGGTCAATTACATCGCTTGAAAAATCTTTCATGGGCCGTATAATGTTCAGGTTGCGGATTCTTCCCGAAAGGGGCTCCTATGGCTGCGCCGCTCAGCCCTACGCTTGAGGATTATCTGAGGGCCATCCACCACATCGAAAGCGAACAAAGGGTGGCCCGTCCCCGCGACATCGGTCGCGTCCAGAACGTCGCTGCGTCCACGGTCACCGCGGCGATTCACAGCCTCGCCGAGAAGGGGTTAATCAACTACGAACCGTATGGCCTGATTACGCTGACCGAGGCGGGGCGAGCGACGGCGCAGCAACTCGCCGACCGCCACCTTATCATCAAGGATTTCCTCGAGAAAATCCTGGGACTGGGGCCCGATCGTGCCGAATCGACGGCATGCGGCATGGAGCACGTCGTCGATTCGGAGGCATTGGAACGTTTCCTCTGCTTTCTCGCGTTTATGGAACGCCATTGTCCCACTGGATCGAGGTGCCTCAAGGATTTCCGGCAGTTCATCAAGGAAGGCGCGGACGGCCGCAGCTGCCGAGACTGCCTGGACGAATACATGAGGGCACTGGCGCGGGCGGATGACACCACCTCTTAAAGAAAACGATATGGAGGCCGCGGCCCAGCCGTGCCCGTCCGAGGCCCGTTTCCCCAACCCGTGACTTCAAATTCAGGAGGAGTCGAGGATCTCCATGGCCTGCTCTGCACGCGTGTCCTCAAAGGAATATCGATGGCCGCCGCCTTGAAGCCCTACATTATGCCCCGCCTGGGCGGCAAGACGCTGCGTGGCTTCCTCAACGCCGCCCTCGAGGCCGACGCCGACCTCATCGCGGTCACCTCCTTCAACGAATGGCCCGAAACCACTGTCATCGAGCCTTCGCTTACGTGGGCCGATCCCTATCTCTACCTCGGGATCATCGCGGATTACGCGGGTGCCCAATGGCAGCCGCCGACCCTCCCGCCGTCGGAGGTGCTCGACCCGCTTATCCTACGCTTCCGTCAGCGAACTCGATGAACGCGCTGTTTTCCGGGGCACTGTTTTCGGCGCGCTGCAAAGACGCTGAAAACCGGTCGGTCGAAGGGCAGGGCACTGGGGGGATCTCTGCGCCGCGCGCGATCTGTGTGTTCCGGCAGGGCTGGCAAGAGCCGGTATCAACTAGACAAGTCACGGCCTGCAGGCTAGGCTTTGCGGCGAAACCAGAATGCTCCTGTTGCGATGCACACGTCGCGTGCTGGATCTCTTCGGCGAAAAGCCCCGCCAGGTCGAGGTGGCCGAGCAAAACCAGGGGCTGGGGGAGTGGTACGTCCATATCATCGATGACCTGGACGATGTCTTCTTCCTTTGCGTGAATGCTCAATCGCTCTACGCCCTTATCATCGCCACCGAGCCCGCGATGTTCCAGTCCGCAGCCGATCTGGCCAGCGCGATGCTGAAGCGGCTCCTTGAGCACCTGCACGGACTGGGATTTGATGAGGCCGTGCTGTCGAAGGTCGCTGACGACTACGAGCATGTTGTGATTGCCAAGACAGCCAGCCGCAGCGTGCTGGGATCCATGAACGATTTGATTAACCACCTCTGCTTTTGGGCCGGTCGGCAAGTGAGGGAGGCGGGCCAACTTGACCGGCGGGCCATAGAAGAGAAGCTCAACGCCATGCCACAACGCCCAATCGGCTGGGCGTTTGCCAAAGACCGGCTGGCGGAGTTGTGTTCTCGGAGGTAGGGTTGTCCTCGACGAGCGTGTGCGTGTATCCCTCCCTGAGGGCAACCCCAGTGTACTGCTGCGCCTCCGGTCCCTGCAAGCCAAACATGCCGAAACGTGACAGCCAACGCCCCCCCCCGTCAAGCGTGCTCCCTTCGTAGTGACCCCCTCACACCGCGCCCTCTCCCTCTCCCTTCGCCCTTGCCTCGGGGGAGGGGTGGGCGTAGGATGCGGCGGGTGGATGTCGTGCTGTGGCGCATGCAAGCGGCCGGCAGGGCAAAGCAGGCCCACATGCCCGCCAGGACGATCACCGAGGCGGCCCCGATGCGGGTCCATGCCTCGGCCGACGGATAGGCCGGCGCGAAACCCTTATGGACCATCCAACCTTCCAGGAAAACCGAAGCGGCCACCAGAAGCCCGCAACCGAGCGTGAACACCCGGTGGTGCCGGTGAACCGGCACGGGAGGCGGTGTCCCTTCCCGAGGCCCGGCGAGACCGACCATCTCCAGGACGTTGCGCCCTGCATCTTTGAGGGCATCCTGCAGGCGGCCGCTGCCTTCGGGCGGAAAGAGTTCCTGGCAGACCTCGTCCACGGTCTCGACCGGCACAACCCGGGCGTCGTGCTCGGCCACCAGGTCCTTAAGCGCCGGGCGCCCATCCAGTTCTGCGACATTCCCGGACGGAACGTACACCACCCGCGAGCCGGAGTGGAGGGCGTGCTGGATCTTCTCAGGGAGACCGTCGACCGGGCGAACATGTCCCTCCTCGGTCCCGACGGCCGTGAACGCGCCCGTCATGGCGATGTCATTGGGAACCGGCTGATCCAGGTACTCGGAAACAATCGCCACGGCCAAGGGCATCGCGGCTGACCCCCCCTCGTACTGCTGGGGCAGGTCGGCCGCATCACCCCGCAGGGTGCCGATCTCCCAGTAGACGACCTGCTCGCGGAGGCCATCCGGGTAGCCGGCGCGTTTGAGGTATGCATCGGCCGCCACGCGGGCCCACGCGGCGGATTCCTGCATCACCGCGTCAATACGATCCACCTCCCGGCGGGCGTAGATGATCGTCTCCTCGGACGTGCGTTCCTCCTCGGTGGGCGGGCGGCGCTCGAGCGAGACGTGGATAAAGCGGGCGTGGCCCCGCCCGCCTTGCACGAAGAGCAGCGCCTGGACGACGCCGGGGCGGCTCTCGTCCCGAGCGATCAGCCCCACAAGCTTCAAGACACGGCTTTCCACGTGGTTGGCCAGCTCGTGTCGACCGGTCCGTCTGAGGAACCCCACATAGGCCTCGAAGAACGGTTGGAGGAAAGCCGCGGCCGCGCCTTCGCTGGGTTCCAGGTCCTGGATTTGCCGGCGAAATGTCCCATTGAGCGGGGGACCCGATTCGGCCGACGCTTCGGGGCGCGTCAGGCAGAGTTCTTCGTGGACCCGTTCGGGACGGCCGACCATGGCCTCGCTGATCGCCAAGAGGCACCGCAGCCAAGCGATCTGGTCGAGCGTGGCCGGTGGCCGGTAGTTGACCTCCAACGCGCGGGTGAGCAACTGGAGCATCTGACGCAGCCGCCCAGGACGGCTCACCATCCAAAGCGTATGACGTTCCAGCAACTCCGGCATCAGCCGCTGGCACACCACGTCCAGGGCTCGAAGGTCGGATGCCGCCAGATCCGGCCAGGCCTTGTCCTCCACGGCTTCCAGGAACAGGACAAAGGCCTCGCGGGGCCTCTCTCCCTCAACCAGACGGAAGAACCGGGCATCGCTGTCGTTGGAGGCATCCATGGCCGGCTCACTGCGCCAACAGGTGATCGAGGACCTTCCGAGCCGCCGAGCGGACGCTTTCGTCCAGATCGTCGGCAAGCGGTTCGACGAGCCTCCGCGTCTCCGGGGGCCGGATCCGGGCCAGGACCTCGAGGGCGCCCCGGCGGATCCCCGGATCGTCGTGTTTCAAGAGCCGCGTCAGGATCGGCATGTACGCCTCGACGCCCGCGTCGTCGAGTTGCTCGGCCGTGAACAACGGCTCGAGTTTCACCACCAGGTGTTGCTGGTCCGGCCGGAGGGAGCGCACCTCCTCAGGATCCAGGGCGCAACGGCCCTGGCCGCGCTCGATCAGGACGAACCGTGAGAGCCGGCAGGTGTCCTCTTCGAACAACCGGAGCCGCGCCAGGCAGTCACGGTACGACGATTCCTCGCCCAGAGCGCGCGCCGTCACCCGAATCTGTTCGCCGAACTTCACCAGATGGAACTCGAACGGCGGCTCCTCCTGCCGGAGCACCTGCTCGGCGAACCCCTCCCCGGTTGCCGCCGCCAGGCGCTGCGCGTCGGCCTCGGCAGGGGCCAAGATCGCCAGCCGGATGGTCGCTCGCGAGGTGACCGGCGACGCGGCAGACGCCTGGACCCTCTCCAGTAGATGTTCAATCTCCTCGGGGACTCGGATAACCAGCCGCAGGATCTGTCGGCCGATATACACGGCCCACCAGCTGGCGCCTTCTCTGGCGTACGCGTCCACGAACAGGTCGGCGAGCCGTTGCTCGCACCGCGAGCAGTGCCGGAGGTGATCATCCACACCGCGCTGCTCATCCGGGGAAAGTCCCTGGTCAACGTACTGTTTCAGCACCGCCTCCGGGAGGCACACTTCCTCACGAGGCGACTGCTGGTGCCTGCGGAAGACGGAGAGGGCGTGTTCGGCGCCGGCGCACATTCGCTCCCATCGGGCCGTGCAATGGGGACATTCCGCCAGATGTCGCTCGAAGGACCGTTTCTGCCCGGGCGTGACATCGCCTTCCCACAGGCGGCTGAGGTCGGCGTCCGAGAGGCACGTTCGCGTGTTCATCGTTTCGCTCCCTGTCCCAGGTGAGATTCCCCTTCCCGATCGCTCTCCCTGGCCCGGCGTTCCGACGGCTGCAGGGCCGAATAGAGGCGGCAGCGACGCACATGGACGTCGCCGGCCGAAAGGCCGCTCAGGTCCTTGAGCAGGCGCTGCGTCGCCTCGACGCCTATCCCTTCGCAGGCGGCCAGGATCACCGGTGTTTCCCATAACTCGGCGCGGCCGGCGTTAATGACCTTGGCGGCGAGCAGGACGGCGCCCTGGCCTGACAAGCCACACGCCACGCGCGTCACACGCTCGTAGACGAGGGAGACCGCCTTGTCGGCAAGCGCCGCCAGACGCTGCCAGTCCTCCAACATTTTCGCCACCGGACACCGGTTGCCGGAGCTCTGGGCCTCGATGCAATCGTAGGCCAGGATGATGCGGTTAACGAAAGAGCCCTGGCTGCAGCCGGTCAGCAGACGGTCGACATCCTCCCAGACCTCGACCGCTTCGGGGTGAAGGACGGAGCCGCACTGTGCTCCGGATGCGTCGCCCTCGGGTTCGGGCTCGCGGTTCCCCTCCCCTGAAACCTGTGGAGCCCGCCTGGCCTTCTCAAGGGCGCGGGCGCAGGCATGGACGGCGGCACAGCTGACATACGTGGCGAGCCGTGCCCGCTCAAGGGTCAAGCCTCGCCGAAGCTGGCGGTGCAGTCCGCAGAATGTTTCCTGGAACACGTCCTCCGCCGCGGGATGTCCGCCGTCGGCGATCCCGCGTCTGCGTATGATGAACCAGACCAGCTTGGCGTAGGCCTCACCCCTGCCTTCCGTGTGCCCAAGCGCCGACTCGTTGCTCCGATGTTGCGTGCCGACCTCAGGGCCGCGGGAATTGCGTATCGCGATAACGACGGGCGCGTCGTCGACTTCCATGCGCTCCGGCATACGTTCATCACCAACCTGAAGCAGGCAGGCGTACACCCAAAGGTGGCCCAAATCCTTGCACGCCACTCGACGATCACCCTGACAATGGACCACTACTCGCACACTGTCGTGGGCGAGCTGACGGAGGCCGTATCCGCCCTCCCCGACCTGTCCGTCTCGCCAACGGGGGACATGGAGGCCACCGGGACCTTCGGAAAGGACCGGTTTCACTGTCCGCTCCACTGGGCGTCCGAATCGGCAGAACGGGGGGTGGCCGTGGCAGAGACTGGCACTGTGGACAGTCAAGAACGTGCCCACTCATCGTCGGACAGACATGCGCCGCAGAACCCCGATCTCAGAGCCGTAGAGGGCAATTTGGCACCCATTGGCACCCCGGAGGACATGCCTGACAGGGAGGGATGTGGCGGAGAGGGGGGGATTCGAACCCCCGGTGACCATAACAGCCACGCCGGTTTT
>CBFDDG010000207.1:0-8300 GCA_965603505.1 uncultured Phycisphaerae bacterium
TCCATCTTTATCGCGGCCAGACGCACGACTCGAAACAATAGTAAATCGTAAATCGTCAATAGTAAATCCTATGGCTTATACGGTTTTAGCAAGGAAATACAGGTCGCAGACGTTCGATGACGTGGTCGGGCAGGACCCCATCGCCAAGACGCTGAAGAACGCGATCGAGACCGGGCGGGTGGCGCACGCGTATCTGTTCAGCGGCACGCGAGGCGTGGGCAAGACCACTATGGCGCGGATCCTCGCCAAGGCGCTCAACTGCCTGGAGGCGAAGGAGCCGACAACCAAGCCCTGCCTGAAGTGCGGCAGTTGCGTCGCCATCAATGCGGGCGACGATATCGACGTGATCGAGATCGACGGGGCCTCGAACAACCGGGTCGATGAGATCCGGGAGCTGCGGGAGAACGTCGTGTACCGCCCCGCGCGGGCGCGCTACAAAATCTACATCATCGACGAAGTCCACATGCTAACGGTCTCGGCCTTCAACGCCCTGCTCAAGACGCTGGAGGAGCCGCCGGAGCATGTGAAATTCATCTTCGCCACGACCGAGCCGAACAAGGTGCTCGCGACGATCCAGTCGCGGTGCCAGCGGTTCGATTTCAGCAACATCGGCCCGAAGATCATCGCGGAGCAGCTCAAGTGGATCCTGGGCGAGGAGAAGATCGAGTACGAGGAGGACTTGATCCTGCCGCTGGCGCGCATGGCGAACGGATCGATGCGCGATGCGCTGAGCCTGCTGGACCGGCTTATCAGCACCGGCATAACGCCCATGACGACGCAGCTCCTGGAGGATTTCCTCGGCCGGCCGAACGCGGAGAAGGTGCACGCACTCCTGGAGCGGATCGGCAGTAACAATCCGGCAGGAACACTCGCGGCGACGGAGGACCTGATCTGCACCGGATTGGGCGAGGTCCAGGTCGGCGATGCGCTGATCGAATCCATGCGGGACCTCCTGGTCATCGGATCGGCCGGCGTCGATACGGACCTTCTGATCCTCACGGCCGACCAGAAGAAGAAGGCGGGCGAGCTGGCGCAGAAGTTCGACGCGGCGGCACTCATCTACAACATCACCGCCCTCGAGAAGCTCCGGTGGACCCTCAGGAACAGCGATACGCCGAGGGCCCTGCTCGATGCCTCGCTGCTGCGGTTCGCGATGAGCGAGCACTTCATGAACGTGGACGATCTGATGTCCCGGGCTCAAGGCGGCTCGCCGGCGGCCGTTAAAAAAAAAGTCCCGGTAGAAGATAAGGCCGTTCCGAAGGCGCCTGCCCCCCCTGCCCGCCTGCAGGACGAGACCGAGGCGGACACATGGCAATTATCCGCCGAGCCGAGCCCGCCCAAGGCGCCGGTCGCACGGGAGAGCCTCGTTGACGACTGGACCGACATTCTGGCTATAATGGCCAAGAGAGTGGGCAACGGCACAGCCGCCTTGTTGAACGGTTCCGTGCCCGGCGAGCTCAAGGGCGATACGCTGACGATCGGATTCCCAACGGCCACCCGAATGGAGATGTGCAAAAGCAACGGGCGGGCGGAGCAGATTGCGTCGGCCCTCGGTGAGCATTTCGGCAGGCCGGTTCGTATTCGATTTGAGGTCGTCGCTGAATCACGGGCCGCGGGAATGGATGCTTCGACGAAATCGACTACGCAGAAACGGTACGAGATCCTCAACGATCCGGGTGTCAAGACCCTCCTCGCCGGCCTTGACGCCACGATCACGGGAATTGAAGAAGACGGACAATGATTTGGGAGTAACGCAGCACGTCGTTTCCAATTATGAGCAGTGCATACACGGGAAGCTTGAACAGACTCATCGAAGAGTTCGGAAAACTGCCGGGCATCGGGCCGAAAACCGCCGAGCGCCTGGCGTTCCACATCCTCAAGGCCGACGGCCCGACGGCGATGGCCCTGGCCGACGCGATCCGCGACGTCAAGACGAAGATCAAGCGATGCAAGGTCTGCTGCAATCTGTCTGAGGCGGAGTTGTGTCAGATTTGTTCCGACACGCGCCGAGACAGGGGCCTGATCTGCGTCGTGGAGCAGCCGAAGGACGTCATCAGTCTCGAAAAGACGGGTGCGTGCAAATGGCTGTATCACGTCCTCGGGGGGCACATCGCCCCGCTGGAAGGCGTCGATGCGAGCGACCTGACGCTCGACAAGCTCGTCGAGCGGGTCCGCGGCGGCGAGGTGAAGGAAGTCATCATGGCGACCAATCCAAACCTGGAAGGGGATGGTACGTGTTTGTATATCAGTTCGCTTCTGCGCCCTCTCGGCGTGAAAATCACCCGGCTGGCCCGCGGACTGCCGACCGGCAGCACCATCGAATACGCCAGCGGGAGGATCCTTACCGATGCCATCCTCGCCAGGCGAGCGCTGGAATAGCCCCGTCCGTCGCGCGCAGAAAAATCGCGGAAGCGGCCGGCGGCTATTGACCAAATCCATGGCGAGGCTATCATGGGTTGATAATTCAAGCAGTGCACGCAACCTGGAGCGCAAGGTAGTGATATGAAGCTGGAAATGACGGGACAGATGCGGATGGAGCAACGGATGAAGCTCGCTCCGCATATGATCCAGTCCATGGAGATCCTCCAGCTTCCCATCCTTGCCCTCCAGGAGCGCATCGAGCAGGAGCTCAACAGCAATCCCGTCCTCGAACTGGAGGAGACCTCCAATCCCGATGAAGTCCCCACGTCGCAAGAGACCTTGGAGGATGACGACATCGGCGAGAGAGATCTCGTCGTGGACACGGACAACAACAAGGCGGACGATTTCGAGCGTCTGGAAGGTCTCGAGGACGATTTCAAGGAGTTCATCAACCAGTCGGGCCCCTATCGCGGTCACCGCGATGACGGCGAGAGAGATCTCAAGCTCGAAGCGATCAAGAACACGGCGGCGCTGCCGCAGTCACTGCACGATTATCTGAGCGAGCAGTGGGGGCTGGTGGACGCCGAGGAGCCGGTGAAGAAGGCCGGCAGCGCCATTGTCGATTACCTCGATGATCGCGGCTATCTGAGCGTCCCTCTCGAACAACTGCACAGCAAGGACCAGAAGGAGTTCACGGCCGAGCATCTGAAAGAGGCGCTGCGGCTCGTTCAGCAGTTGGACCCGCCCGGCGTCGGGGCGCGAGACCTGCGGGAATGCCTGCTCATCCAACTGGCGCAGAGTACGGAGGAGATGGGCTTCGAGTACCGTCTGATCTCGGACCACATGGATGCGCTGCTCGACAATCGCCTGCCCGAAATCGCGAAGAAAATGGATTGCACGATGGAACGGCTCAATCGCGCCATCGAGCGATTAAGCAAGCTGGATAGCTCGCCGGGCCTGCAGATCGGGCGCAACGACAGCATTCCGATCACGCCGGACGTCATCGTGGAGTCCCCCGACGGATCCGATGAATGGGCCGTCCGTCTTGCCGACGACAGTCTGCCGAGCCTGAGGTTGAGCCCCTACTATATGCGGATGGCCGGGGACGGTCGCGTCGGTGACAAAGCGAAGAAATTCCTCCAGAACAACATCCGCTCGGCCCACTGGATCATCGAGGCCATCGAGCAGCGAAAGAATACACTGCTGAAGGTGGCGAAGGCCATTGTCCGGTATCAGCGAGGTTTTTTCGAACAAGGTCCCCTCTACCTGCGCCCCCTGCCGATGTCGACGATCGCGCAGGAGGTGGGCGTCCATCTGGCCACCGTCTCGCGTGCCGTCTCCGGCAAGTACCTGCAATGCCCGTGGGGCATTCTGCCGCTGCGCAAGTTCTTCAGCGGCGGGACGGAGGACACCAGCGGTCAGGGCCATAGCTGGGAGGCGATTCGCGCCAAGCTCCAGCAGATCATCGACGAGGAGGACAAGGCCAAACCCCTCAACGACGACCAGATCAAGGAGAAGCTCGCCGAGACGGGGATTCCCCATCTGGCCAGACGCACCGTCGCCAAGTACCGCAAACTGATGAACATCCCCACGGCGAAGTTCCGCAGGAAGTACTGAACGGCCCTCCCGTGCGGGACGACACGCTCGCCCTCTCGAAACGCCTTTATCCGCGTGCTTGGGTGTACGACAAGATCGTGGGAAACGCCCCGAATGTCATTGCGAGCCAGCCGAAGGTTGGCGCGGCAATCTGGGACCCCAAACGCATCCTTTCGCGTTTAGGAACCCTCTCAACCCCTGGCCTTCTCCGAGATTGCTTCGTCGGCGTACGCCTCCTCGCAATGACATCCTTCTTACCCTGACCCGCCACTTTCTTGTCGTGCGCCCGGGTACCTTGCTGTCTTTCTTTGGGCTTGACCGGCCGGGCGAAATCTGTTAGCCTGCTCGCGCCGGCCAGGACCAGGGATCTCTTGTCGATATCTCCGGGGCCGTCGCCCCGCCGGATGGAGCCCATCCGAGAGTCGGCGCCGAACACGAACGATCAGTTGGAGAAATACGCCGCGATGAAGGCCTTCGCGCACATGTTCAAGTATATCTGGCCACAGTGGCCTCGGATCATCATCGTTGTGCTCAGTGCGATGCTGATCGCCGGCCTGCTGTCCCTGAGTTTCATGACGCTGATTCCTCTCTTGAAGGTCATGATCGGCACCGAAGGTCTGCACGGCTGGGTGGACCGCAAAGCAGCGGAAGCCTTCTATGGCATCGAGTTCGATGTCCCCAAGGCCTCCGAGTTGGCCGACGGAACCGATCTGTCTCCGCGCACCCATCTGCTCGTGGTGGCTGTTGAACCAGACAGTCTGGCCGACAAGGCCGGCATCCGTCCGCGGGACCGCATCGCCGATATCAACGGTTTAGCCGCCCGGCAGGATGCGGAAGTCCCCTACACGCGACTGCTGCAGGAGCTCGTGGCAACCCGGCAGGAGGCAATCCCCATCGCGATGAGACGCGCGCAGAACGACACCTTCGTCTCCGAACAGGCGACGCTGCAAACCCCTTACAACGAGCCATACGTCAGGAGTCTCGACTGGAAACGGTCCCGCCGTCTCCAGTGGGGGGCGGAAACGGCCCTTGCGCAGGGCGGCCTGCGGCTCGTGAGCCTGCTGCCCCGCGACGAGAGCCCGATCAAGGCCGTGCTGGTGATCGTACTGGGCATCGGGGTCATTACCGTCATTCGATGCACCGCCAAATTCTACCAGGATTACTTAGGCCAGAAGATCGTCGAGGTCGGCATCAACCATCTGCGCGAGGAGGTCTTCGCACATCTGATGCGCATGCCGATTGGGGTGTTCGCCAATGAACGACCGAGCGATGTGATCAGCCGGATCGTGCGCGACACGGTGACCATGGGCACCGCCGTTCGCGTACTGCTGGGCAAGGCGCTTCGCGAGCCCATGAATGCCATGTTCATGCTCGCCGTCGCCATGTACATCAACTGGCAATTGTCGCTCGTATTCCTGTGCTCAGCCCCCTTCGTCCTCGTGTTGCTGGGGACCTTCGGCTCGAGGGTAAAGAAAGCCACGCGACGATCGCTGGTCGCCAGCTCGCAGATGCTGGCCAAGCTGCAGGAGACGGTGGCGGGTCGTCAAGGTATACAATCAGGAACAGTACGAGCAGACGCGGTTCAAGGACATCAACGATCGTCTGCTGAAACAGTTGCTCAGGATATCGCGGGTGGATGCTGCCGCCCATCCTGTGCTCGAAGTGCTGGGGATGTCTGCCGGCTCGGCCGCCCTGGTCGTGGGCATGATCTGGGTGACCAAACGGCAGTTGGATGGCCCGGAGTTCCTGGCGCTGCTCGTGCTGCTGGGCGCCTCGGCCGAGGCGGTGCGAAAGACGAGCGACATCTGGACCAAGCTTCAGGCGGCCAATGCGGCGGCCGAACGAATCTTCGCCGTGCTCGAACGACCCACCGAGGTGGAGAAACCGAACGCCATGATCCTGCCGCCGGTAAGCGGGAGCATTGAATTCCAGGACGTCGTGTTCTCGTACCCCGGGGCCGAGCGACCGGCGCTGGACAGCATCAATCTCGTCGTCACGGCAGGCCAGAACGTGGCCATCGTCGGCCCGAACGGTTCAGGCAAAACGACGCTGGCGAACCTGCTTCCCCGATTCTACGATCCCGATGCAGGCCGCGTCCTCATCGATGACACTGACATTTGCGAGGTGACGCTGCGAAGCCTGCGCAGCCAGATCGGCATGGTGACACAGCAGGTCATCAGTTTCAACGATACGGTCGCCGCGAACATTGGCTACGGGCGACAGGGAGCCACGAAGGACGAAATCGAGGCGGCCGCCCGACGGGCCTACGCCCATGAGTTCATCTGCCAGTTCCCCAAGGGCTATGATACGATGATCGGCGAGCAAGGTGTCGGACTCAGTGGCGGCCAGTTGCAGAGAATCGTCATTGCGCGGGCCATCCTGAAGAACCCGGCGATCCTGATCTTCGACGAGGCAACCAGCCAGGTCGACGCCGACAGCGAGGCGAAGATCCACGAAGCCATTGAGGAAGTCATGGAGAACCGAACGACGTTCATCATCGCCCACCGTTTCAGCACCGTGATCGCGGCGGATGTCATCGTCGTGATGAACAACGGGCGAATCATCGCCCAGGGCCAGCACGAGGAGTTGATGCGAACCTGCACCGTGTACCAGGCGCTCTATGAGACGCAACTGATCAAAGCATAAGCGCGGGCTCCGAGGAAGAAGCGATATCGCCGGGAACGAACTTCCCAGGAGTATGTCATCATACAGTAGGTTTCGAACGGGTCGTCTTTCATTGGATAGAAAACATGTCACAGCGAACGCGAGAACAAAAGGCACATGAGTTGTTCAAGAGGTATGACGGGAATCCTATTCTGGGGCCGGAAGACTGGCCCTATCCGGCAAACGCGGTCTTCAATCCGGCGGCGGCCATGGTCGACGGTCAGACCCTCTTGCTGGTACGCGTCGAGGACATGCGCGGCTTCTCCCATCTGAGCGTGGCCCGCAGTCCCAACGGCTTCACCGACTGGCAGATCGACCCGGAGCCGACGATGACGGCCGACCCCCACTCGCGGGAGGAACGCTGGGGTCTTGAAGACCCCCGCATCGTGTGGCTGGAGGAACAGAAGCAGTTCGCGGTGACCTACGTCTCCTTCAGCGAGGGCGGTCCGCTCGTCTCGCTGGCCATCACGAAGAATTTCCGTTCGTTCGCCCGCCTCGGGGCCCTGCTGCCGCCGGAAGATAAGGACGCCTGCTTGTTCCCCCGCCGCTTCGACGGCCGGTTCGCACTGCTCCACCGCCCCATCGTACGTGGCGAGGCCCATATCTGGCTGAGTTTCTCCCCGGACCTGAAGCACTGGGGCGACCACCAATTGCTCGTGCACACGCGCCATGCCTACTGGGACTGCCATCGCGTCGGCCTCGCCTGCCAACCGATCGAGACGCCTGAGGGGTGGCTCGTCTTCTATCACGGCGTACGGTCGACAACGGCCAGTCAAATCTATCGCCTGGGCCTGGTGCTGCTGGATCTGCAGCGTCCATGGAGGATGCTGCGTCGAAGCGACGAATGGATTCTCGGGCCGCACGCCTACTACGAACGCGTCGGCGATGTCGGCGACGTCGTCTTCCCCACGGGCGCCATCGTCCATCAGGAGGCGGATGAGCTCCGCATGTACTACGGGGCGGCGGATTCCAGCATTGCCGTCGCCACGGCCAAACTCAGTGAGGTGCTGGACTACATCCTCTCAAGCCCGGAGGGGAATCATTAGCACCCGTCACCCATCGTCTCGGCGCCGAAGTCACCCTGGACCTTGCAGGTAAAGCCGTTGCCCGTGACAGTCGGCCTAATCCTTGTCGCCTTAGGCAAGCCGCACAGCCCACATGGAGCAACGATGTGGTCAGGGAACATCTTGGCCCGTGGAGGCCTGGCAAATCTCGAACCACTTTTCCGCCGTCAACTCGATCTCGAGTGCGGCCACGGCGCTCGTGATGCGAGCCGCATTGCCCGTGCCCAGCACGGGCACGAATTGCGCCGGATGCATGAGGACCCACGCGATGGCAACCTGATCGACCGCAGCGCCGCCGAGTTCGCGACCGATCCGTGTGAGGGTGTCCCGCAGACGTTCGGCCTGCTCCGAATCCTCCCCAAACGACCGGCCGCCGGCGAGCGGCGACCACGCCATCGGCCGAATGTCGAGCTTCTGGCACAGAGCAAGGCTCCCATCGGCATGCGCGTCCAAATGCATGACCGAGTACTCGATCTGGTTCGTGACGAGTGGAACATCCAGCTTCGCGGCAAGCGCCTCGAACTGAAAAGGCAGGAAGTTGGAAACGCCGAAGTGACGCACTTTGCCTGACTCGTGCAGCGCAACAAAAGCCTCATTCACTTCCCGCGGATTTAG
>CBFDDG010000208.1:0-8291 GCA_965603505.1 uncultured Phycisphaerae bacterium
CGGCGGTCCGTCTGGGAAGTTTAGCCAGGCGTATGGGCCGTGGTGCTTTCGTGCGGCGGCGTCGCGGGCGAGGGCGGCCTCGACCTCGTCGGCGAACAGGCCGAGGTAGACGGTGCGATTGTTGACGCTGAGGTTGGCGATCCATCTGTCCGCCACACGGCAGCGGTAGACGCCCCTGAAGCGCGAGCTGCCGCCAGAGGAGGGTCGGCGATTGCGGCAGTTCTCGGCCTGGGTGCAGATGCGCAGGTTGCTTCGGCGGTTGTTCAATCCGTTGCCGTCGATGTGGTCGACGACCATCCCTTTGGGCGGCTTCATGATCAAGCGGTGCATGAGGACGGGCCGGCCGCCAGCGTTGCGAGCGGCGTAGAAGGTGCGGCCGCAGTGCGAGGCCGACCACGTGTAGCGGCTGAGCCACTCGTAGTCGGCCGCGTCCACGATCGCGAACTGGTTCTTCGTCAGCGGGATGTAGCGGACGTTCGGGTCCGTCGAGGTCGGCGGCCGGGTGCGGGCGGAGCGCTGCGTCCGGCGGCGGAAGTTGCGGCATACGCCGCGGGGCGTCACGCGGACGAGCCGGCCGTGGGCGTCGGGGCAGTTCGCGCAGACGAGCACGCCGGGCCGGCACGCTTTACACGTGCGGGCCGCACCGAGGCGTGGGCAGTCGCGCAGGAGGTCTTGCAGTGGGCAGGCGTACGCGCAGTTGCGGCAGCAGGGCGCGGGCTTCGGCGGGTCGGGCACCGCCGCCGCGCTCGCCTGGCCGTGCCGGGCTGTCTTCTGTCGTCTGTTCTCCGTCGTCCGTTTTCCGTCCTCCGTCCTCCGTTTTCTGTCGTCTGTCCTCTGTTTTCTGTTCTCCGCGTTCTGTTTTCTGTTCTCTCGCATGGCTGGCCTTTCTCGCTTTTTGGGCCTTTTCTCGTGTTCCAAACGCTGCGGCCGGGGGGCCCCAGGGAGGCACGCAAAAAAGCATGCGCCTCCACAATTGGGCGAAGTTGCACGAATTTCGCGAAAAAGTGGTGGTCCAAAACGCCCCATGCGACCGTAAGTCCTTGCGGCAAAAGGAATAAGAAAATTTGCAGTGACAGGCGTTTTGGGTTTTGAACTGTTGCACGAATTTTGCGAATCCTACCTCTTTGCCGGGGATTGCGTGCGTCTGCCGCTGCCCCGTGCGTGCGGCGTGCCGTCTTGGGATTTGGCAGTGTTGCCAAGCGGGGCGGCGGGCACAGAAATCCCCTGCGGAAAATGTAAAAATAGGTTGCCTGTGAAATGTGGGTGCGGTATAAATGACAGATAGTGTGGATCTCGGCGTGCGGGCGTTCGGCTCGCACGGCACGGGACATCAGTGGAGCGCGCCGGTCAGTGTAGGAGGCTCTGACGCATGCGTTCTTTCTTGTTGGAGAAGCAGGGTGAACAGAAAGGAGGGTATGCATCTCTCACGGTCTTTTCAATGGTCGTCTTTTTCAAGATGGTTCGTTTCTCGGGAAAGGGGGTGAGGCGGACTACATCGCAGTATGAGTAAGCAGCGGTCGAGGTACGGAGGGTGCGTGTGGCACGGACTGAGGATCGCTGAAGTCTTCGGCGGAAGTGGGTCGTGACAGTTGTGCCGGTCCTGCCGGAGAGGGGGACGCTCTTGGTGTGTGGCCGGAGCGGAATTACCCTTCAGTTTTCAGTTAAAGGAGGCAGAAGATGAAGAACTTAGTATTGGCATGTGTTGTTGCACTTGCATTTTGCCCGATGGCTGCCGTTGCGGACATCGCGATTTCAACACAGGCAGGCTGGTTTGGGCAAGGGGCGGCTGACCGCGAGATGCAAGAAATTGTCGACAACGTAACGGGGGTTGCTATTGAGCGATTCGCATCTGATCAACACGATGCCCTTGCGGATTGGGTGGTTGCCCACACGGGTGACGGCGTATCAGACATTTTGATTCTGTGCGGTGTCTTCCCAGACACGATCTATCCGGGTGGCAATGCACAGCCTGACGATTCAATAGCCGAGTTGTTCCTGGATGATGGTAATACCATTATCAACACAGGCGACTACATGTTTTACGTCAATAGTGCCGGTTCCAACAACGCCGACGGTGGATTGTGGAATATGATGGACATCGACGGCATTGGGATGTGGGGCGACAATACGCCTGTTTCGGTGACGGCCGAAGGTCGCGCGGTTGCGCCATCTTTGCAGGATCTCCAAACGGACCGCCCATTCGCTATTGATCAGCTTCAAGGCGATTGGGTGCCGGAATTGATTCTTGCTCAGAACGATGCGGGAACACGAGCGGACCCCATTATCGTTGTGAATACAGTGACCGGTGGTCGCTTGGGGATTTTCTACCAGACAGCCAGTCAGGACAACGACCCGCGCGGCGAAGTTATGAGTGAATGGATTAACAACTTCGTTCTCACAGGCGGCGTAATCCCCAACACACCCGCCTACAAACCGAATCCGGAAGATGGTGCGGTGGACGTGCTCATGCCGTTGCTCGAGTGGACCGCCGGATACGGCGCGGCGGTACACAACGTGTACTTCGGCGAGACGCCGGAGACGCTCGCGATGATGATGCCTACGGGAGCTCCCGTGTACTTCCACCCCATGCCTCTGACGCCGGGAGCAACGTACTATTGGCGCGTGGATGAGGTCGCGGCCGACGGCGCCGTCACTGAAGGTGATGTCTGGAGCTTCACCACAATGCCGCTCGAGGCACACCTCCCATCGCCGTACGATGGTGCGCTGTGGCGCAAGACGGAGACGACGTTTAGTTGGACTGCGGGCCAGGGCGCCACCTCCCACAGGCTGTACGGTGGCACGGACGAGGCAGCCGTTGCTGCTGCTGATGACAGTGCATTTCTGGGAGAGCAGGCGGAAACCTCCATTAACATCGGTGAGCTCGCGCCCGACACCCGATACTACTGGCGGATCGATGAAGTGGGTGCCGGCGACACTGTGGTACCCGGTCCGGTCTGGACCTTTACAACCATCGATCCCGAGGGTGGAGCCGTGGCTGAGTACTGGGCCAACCAGTACTTCACAGGCGCTCCGGATGTGGTGACAACAGTGCCAGAGGTCAACTTCGACTGGGGCGGCGGCGGAGACCCCGGCATCAACTCGCCCGACCCGTGCATCCCGGTGGACCACTTCTCCTGCCGATGGACGGCCCAACTGAATGTGCCTGTCTCGGGTACGTACAGGTTCTTCGAGGCCTCCGACGACGGCGCCAGAACGTTCCTGAATGGCGATCAGATTGCTGTCGGCTGGTGGGATCGCGGCACCACTGAAGATGCCAGCGGCGAGATTGAGCTTGAGGCCGGTGGCACGTACGTGCTCGTGATGGAGATGTATGAGAATGGCGGCGGCGCCACGGCATTCCTGAGATGGGAAGGCCCGGGCATTGCCAAGGAGATCATCCCGCAGGGCGCCCTGCAGATTCCGTCGATTGCCTATGTATACAGCCCGGCCGACGGGGCCCAGGATGTCGGCGATGAGCCGGTTCTCAGTTGGACGGCCGGCCAGGGCGCAGTCGAGCACAAGGTCTACTTCGGGGCCGACGAGGCGCTCGTGGCGGCCGGTGATGGCAGCGTACTCGCAGGCACGACGGCCGACACCAGCCTTGCCCTTGGCGCTCTGCCGTGGGGAGAGACGTTCTACTGGAAGGTCGATGAAGTGGCCGAAGATGGCACGGTCAGCGCGGGCCTTGTCGCAAGCTTCACGGTTGCGGATTATGCTGTGATCGATGATTTCGAGGCCTATGAAATCCTGCCGATCGACCCGGTCGCTGCGCCGATCGCCTGGTACGAGTTTGAGGGTGATCTGACCGACAGCTCGGGCAACGGCTTTGACGGCACGGCCCAAGGCGACGTTACCTTTGCGGACGATCCGGTCATGGGCCAGGTCGTGAGCCTGCCCGGCGGCGACAACCAGTTCGTGGAGGTCGGCGCAGTGGGCCTCAGCGGCACCATGCCGACCACGATTGCCTGCTGGGCCAAGGCCGATAACACGAACATTCCCAACTGGACCCTCATCTTTGGCTTCACGGGAACCGCTGAAGGTAACGGCGGCTGCGGCAGTCACTTCAACATCGGCAGCCTCGGCGGCCCCGGCGGCGTCGGCGCCCACGCCTGGTGCTGGGAGGAGACCATCTTCTCCGATAACGAAGCGTTGGATTGGCACCATTACGCCATGACGTACGATGGGACCACCATCCGGTACTATGGCGACGGTGTGCTAAAGGATACGGACGTTGGCAAGTCCAACGTCATGGATCTCTCGATTCGGGGTGACCGCGTCCATATCGGCAGCCGCGTCACCCAGTCCAGCTCGTTCCCCGGCGACGTGGATGATGCGCGTGTCTATGACTACACGCTCTCCGCCGCCGAGGTCGCAGGCATTGCGGGCTTCGTTCCTTCGTTGGCCCTTCCGGATGTCTGGTCGGATGAAGGCACGGTGGCCTCTTTGCTTGAGGCAGACGTCACACACGGCGGTGGTGGAGCCATGAGACTTGGCTACGATACGTCGGCCGCACCCAAGCTCGGGTACGCCAGTCGCGACGTCCCGATGGCCAACTGGACCCGGGGCGGCGCCGACGGAGTGTCGCTGTGGTTCCGGGGAGATCCCGCTAACGCGGCGGTGCCGCTGTACATTGCCGTGCAGGACACGGCCGGTCGTATCGGCGTCGTGACGCATCCGGAGCCGGCGGCCGTGCAGACGGACCGGTGGCAGAAGTGGACGGTCTCGCTCAGCCACTTCAGCGCCGCGGGCGTCAAGCTCACCTCCATTGCGAGGGTCGGCGTCGGCATCGGTGACGGCAACACGAAGGGGGCCGGCTCGGTGGTCATTGACGACCTCCGCGTGGTCCGGACCAACCTGGTTGTTGTGAATCCCAGCTTCGAGCAGCCTGGCGATCCGGACAAGAACTTCATCGGTCCTCCGATGATCAGAGGCTTTGACCGGGTGCCCGGTTGGAGCACCGACAAGGCAGTCGCTCACTCGGGCCTCATCATGGGCGCTCGTCCGACCGACGGGGCGTGGTCCGCACACTTGACGGCGGGCGATGCCTCGGTCTGGCAGTTGACGGGCCACACCATCGAGGCCGACCAGGTGTTTGAGCTGGACATCAACGCCTGGGTGATCCTGGGAGCCATTCGGGATGCGAGGAACAACCTGAAGATGTCGCTGTATTATGACGACGGCGGCAAGCGGGTTGCGGTAGCCACGTATGCCCGGCCTCTCCCGTATGACCGGTGGACGTACGGCGTGTCCTTTGATGCGGCGGACGTTCCTGAGGCGGTCGGTCACAAGATCGGGATTGAATTCTCGAATGTCAGTGACAACGTCCTGAGTTTGGACAACGTCCACCTTAGAGTGCGATAGTCAGTATTATTAACGTGCTGGTTCCAAAAGGTTACGCTCTGCCGGCCCCGCGCCGGCAGAGCATAACCATGGGATCGGTACAGATCAGCAGAAAAGCCGGATCTCCGCGACCTTCGTGGGGACCGGCTTTTTTCATCCCGGATTTCCCCGGGTAGTGCGTGACGAATGAACTGTGTTTTGATAGTAAAGGGCCTATGGAGACCACTCAGGCCAGTTTCAGCCATTCTTTACGGCAGAGCCCTATGGGTGAAGCACACAAGGTGATTGTGTGGCGTACAGGGGCACCGATTGTGAAATTGAATGGCAAATGCCGGTTGGAATTCGGAATAGGGCTGTGGATTGTGGAGTTGCTATGTTTCTTGTTTTGCCGGCCGCCAACTGGTATAATCACATGAACGGGTGAAAAATCAAAGGGCTTATTATTCTACAAGTATCGGCTATGGAAAGGAGGACTTCCACAATGAAGGCAAGGCGTTTCCTGGTTGGTGTCGTTGCTCTGTCTGTTCTCGGCATGGCAGCCGGTTCGAGTCGCGCCAGTATTGATCCTGAAACGATTGTGGGCATTTGGCTTTTTGACGAGGGGGGAGGGGATGTGGCTACGGACTCTTCCAAGAACGCCAATGACGGAACGCTGCTTCCGGCTGATAGCGGTCCCCAGTGGACTACCCAGAGCAAATTCGGTGGTGCTCTGGAATTTAGCGGCCAGAGCGTCTATCTTGAGTTCGCCACCGGCGAGAGCATGAAGACCCCGCACTTTACGATCATGGCGTGGTTCAATACGAGGAAGCTCGACGGATACGGTCACATCTTCCAGACCGGTAAGGATTGGGACGACATGGCCGGATATGTAATCAGAGTTCATCAAGATGGGACGGTGCAAGCGGGTCTGGCATTCGGGCCCGGGAATGCCACAGCATTTGTCACCGGTCCATCGATTGATGACGATACATGGTATCACATAGCGCTTACCTATGATGGAACCACGGCGATCCTGTATCTGGACGGTGCCGCGGTAGCCACCGGCGCCGGACAAGGTGAGATCATGTACGACGATCAACCGGTTCGGATCGGAGTACATTCCCAGGATACGGGTGCGGCTTTTGATGGTTTCCTCGACGACGTTGCCTTGTTCGATGTCGCTCTGGAGGCTGATGATATTCAATCGATCATGGACACGGGTCTTGCGGAGATCGTCGGTGGTCCGGCGACGGCGGTCAAGCCTCAGCCGGCTAATGGGCAGACCGACGTGCCCAGAGATCCTGTGCTCAGTTGGACGCCGGGCGAGTTCGCGGCCACACACAACGTCTACTTCGGCGACAATTTTGCCGATGTCAACAGTGGAGCGCCCGGCACATTGATTGCGGACAACATTGTGGAGACCAGTGTCGCTCGCGAGCGCCTCGCATTCGGGACGACCTACTATTGGCGGGTGGACGAAGTGAATGCACCGCCGGACTCCACCGTCTTTCCCGGCCCCATGTGGAGCTTTACGGTCGAGCCATACACGTATCCCCTCCAGAACGTCATGGCCACGGCCAGCTCTGCCGTCCCGGCCAAGGGCATGACACCCGACAAGACCGTGGACGGCTCGGGCATGACCGGCGACGAGCACTCGACGGATGAAGAGACCATGTGGCTCAGCGCTCCGGCTGCGCCGTTGCCGGCCTGGATCCAGTATGAGTTCGACGATGTCTACAAGCTCTCCGAGCTGTGGGTGTGGAACTCGAACCAGACGGTCGAGTCCTTCATCGGTTTCGGGGCCAGGGACGTGACGGTCGAGTACTCGCTGGATGGCCTCGAGTGGAGTTCGCTGGGCGATGTGGAGTTCGCCCAGGCCCCCGGCGATGTGGGCTACACCCCGAATACGACGGTGGATCTGGCGGGCGTGGTGGCGAAGTTCGTCCGATTGACGATCGCGAGCAACTGGCGCAGTATTGTGACGCAGGTCGGCCTCAGCGAGGTGCGGTTCTTCCATATTCCGGTCAAAGCCAGGCAGCCCAATCCCGCCTCGGGTGCCGAGGACGTGCCTCTGAATGCGACCCTGACCTGGAGGGTGGGACGCGAAGCCAGCTCCCACGACGTCTACTTCAGCGACGACCGGCAGGCCGTCGTCGATGGAACGGCGCCGATGGAGACCGTCAGCGAGACTCGCTTCCAGCCGAGCGGGCTTGAGTATGGCCAAGTCTACTACTGGAAGGTCAACGAGGTCAATGATGCCGGCGGCGCCGTCGTGGAAGGGGACATCTGGAGCTTCTCCACGATCGAATACATGGTCGTGGACGACTTCGAAGGCTATACGGACGATATCGAGGCCGGCGAGACCATCTGGCAGACGTGGCTTGACGGTCTGACCAACAACACCGGCTCGATTGTCGGCTACTTTGAGGCGCCGTTCGCCGAGAGGGTCATCGTCCACAGCGGCGGCCAATCGATGCCCGTGGATTACAACAACGTCAATTCGCCTTTCTTCAGCGAAGCCGAGCGGACGTTCGATCCCGTGCAGGATTGGACAGCCAACGGCGCTACTGAACTGGTCCTCTGGTACCGAGGTCATCCAGTGGCGTTCGTCGAGAACGCCGATGGCAGCATCACAATGAGCGGGTCGGGCCATGACATCTGGGACGCGGCGGACGACTTCCGCTTCGCCTACAAGCGTCTCAGCGGCGACGGCTCCATTGTCGCCCGGGTGGACAGCCTGGCGGACACGGACCCCTGGGCGAAGGCCGGCGTGATGATCCGGGAATCGCTCATGGATGACGCGCGGTGTGCGTACATGGTCGTGACGCCTGCCAGTGGCGTCTCGTTCCAGTGGCGTGCCTTCGCCGGCCTGACTCCGGAGTCGGTCACTCAAGCCGACATCGTTGCCCCGCAGTACGTCAAGCTGACCCGCACGGGCGACGTGTTCACGGCCCAGTACTCGGCCGACGGCA
>CBFDDG010000209.1:0-8276 GCA_965603505.1 uncultured Phycisphaerae bacterium
CCCGCCGCCGGGGATTCGAGAAAACCGCCGGCCCGCTCATGTGCCGCCAGCAGGGCCTCCACCCTGGCGCGGAGCTCGCCGTCGGCCTGGCAGGCCTCGTCCAGATAGGCCGCTCTCTCTACGGGATCCGTGATTTCGATGGCCTTGTAGAAGATGTCCTCTGGGTTCTTCTCTGACGCTGTCATGGCTGAATGCTCCCCAATCTCCGTCTGCCGGACAATGCACCCGTCAGACTGCCGTTGCGTTCCTCGACGCGAATGTCCATCGCTTCCCCTCTCTCCACAAGGTAATGCGCCGTATTGACCCGCGCGGGGCCAGCGGGCATCAAAAAAATCTCGGGCCCGTCAGAAGGACCCGTGAAACCGAGGCCGCCAACCCGGGTTTGCACGGCCGTTGCCGTTCGAAGCCGGCAAATCGAAAATCCGAAACTCGAGATCCGAGACAAGCCCCAAGCGGCGAAATCCTAAGCTCTAAGTCCTAATTCCTAAACAAATCCCAAGAACCAAAGCCCTAAGCCTCGAAACGGCCGGGCCTTCGGCTCGTTTGGGATTTCGGTCATTCGAGATTCCGATTTGCTTCGAGCTTCGACATTCGGATTTCGTGCTTCCCGCATTTCGTGAGAAATGTGGGCTAAGAGTGGGAGGTGATCTCGTCGTAGAGCCAGGCCCGGGCGTAGGCCCAGTGCCGTTTGGCGGTTCTTTCGGAGATGCCGAGAACCTCGGCCGCCTGCTCGACGGTCAGGCCGGCAAAGTAGCGGAGCTTGACGAGATCGGCCTTTCCCTTGTCGGTGGCTTCGAGCTTGGCGAGGGCCTCGTCCAGGACCAGAACGTCGGCCGAGGGGTCTTCGATGTCCATCTGGACTTCATCCAGGTCGATTCTCTGCCGGCCGCCCCCGCGTTTGATGCGCCCCTTGCGCCGGGCGTTTTCGATGAGGATACGGCGCATGGCTTCCGCGGCCGCGGCGAAGAAGTGCGTTTTGCCCCTCCAGTTCTGGCCTTCGGCCCCGACGAGCCGGAGGTAGGCCTCGTGGACGAGGGCGGTCGGCTGGAGCGTCTGGCCGGGCCTTTCCCGGGCAAGCTTCCTCGCGGCCAATTGCCGCAGCTCCTGGTACACCGCCGGCAAGAGCCTGTCCACCGCTCGGGTGTCCCCTTCGTCAATCGCCGCCAGGATACGAGTAATGTCACTCATCTCAGGCCTCGGGCTGGGCCGGCTGTGATGGCTCGCACACAAACGGGCCCACAATATCTCCGTTCCGTCGGACCTCCAATCATACGATAGACCGGGGGCCGTGTACATGGCAAGGCGCAGTTTCTCCGCTGGCGGTCAGTTCGACACAACACGCGCGATCACGCGGACGTTTGCGATGACGGTCGGGTGGCAGCGTCAGGCCCGCAGGGTCTGGCGATGGTTGCCTGTGCGCCGCAGAACTACCCTTCAGGCTGGGCCTGAGGGTGCCACCCGCCGAAGCCGCGATTTTGCTTTTTGATTTCCCTATGGCCGGCGAGGCGTCATGGGAAGACGGGGTGGATCTGGGCGGTCCCGCCGGTGGTGACCGTATGATTCTGCGTCGGTTGGCCGTCCACAATCTCCCATCGCTCGTCGTCGATGAGGACCTTGAATTCGATCTCCGTGCCGGTCGCGAAGCTCTCGGTCCGCCAGAGCCAGACGTTCCCATCGGTCCACTGCATCTGGATGCCGCGAGACCAGGACAGGGGCGGCTCGCTGCCGCGGATGTAGAGGGAATGTCCCCAGCCGGTGTCGTAAGCGGCTCGGAACTCGGTCGTGGTGCCCGTCTTCAGTCGGGATGCAAAGACGGCCCCGCCGGGCAGCCGGCCCTTGAGCCTGTGGCCGGCAACCTCCAGAGTACAGGCCATCGAAGCCTGGTTCGCGTACGTACCGTCGACCAGGCGTGTCTCGACGTCCAGATCTGTCGCATCGCCGAGATTGATGATGACCACGGCCCGGTTGCCCCGCTCGACGATGGCGATGTAGCGCGAGGGAAATCGCAGGAATTCGCCCGTGCCGGTGACGGCGTTCCGCAAGTGATTGACGGCCATGATGTCGGGGTCTTCCCAGATATCATCTTCCGGGCGGTCGAGCACGCGGGGGACGAGGCCGGCCCGCGCGATGAGGAACGCGCCGGCCATCTTGCGGTCCCAATAAGGCATGCTGCGGGAATGATCGTGTTCGTAGTCGTCGTGGTTCTCCACATACGCGAGGCCGCGCTCCGGGCGAATGCCGCACAGCGCGGTCCGGTGCCCGCCAAGTGGGCCGACGTCCCGGCTCTGAATCGCCTGCCGCAGCACGCCGCCGTAATTGTGGCAGGTGATGTCGTAGAAACTCTCGTACACCGGCCGATTGTCGCCTGTGTCCTGGAGCACCTCGCCGAAGAGGTAGAGCCGGTCGCGGTGGTTGAGCCGGCCGAGCACATCCCGCCAGTAGTCACCTTCCCAGTCAGCATCCTCGTCGTCGCCCTCGTCCGTCTCAATATGCTTGGCCGCGTCGAACCGGAAGCCGTCGGCGCCCAGGTCGATGCAGTGGTTGAGGAACTGCACGTGCATATCCTGCACGCGCTGGTCCTGTGTCTTCAGGTCTGGCAATGTTCCGAGCATCCTTTGCGTAAGCTGACGCCGGTCTTGCATACATGCGATGGAGACGGCATCGTGGTACAGATTGAGGTCGCGAAGCACCGGATCGAGCTCGTGGTCATCCTTGATGGGCCGGCCCGTGTCGGCGACGTGATTGAGCACGACGTCCACGATGATCTTGATGCCGTTGGCCTCGGCCTTCTCACAGAGGCTGCGGAACTGCCCCTCGGTGCCGAGCTTGTAGTTGCCGACGCTCGCGAAGCTGACGGGCTGGTAGAGCAGCCACCAGGGCCCCGTCGCTGGGCAGTCGGCCCTTTCCTGCGCGCTGGGCTCACGAATCCGCTGGACGGGCGAGACCTGAATGGCGTTGAAGCCGGCGGCCGCGATGCGGTCGAGGTTGACCTCGATCGCGCTGAACGGCCAGCCGTAACAGTGGAGCATGACGCCGTCTTCCACCTTCTCCGGCAGTTCCGCCCCTGCGCCGAACGACGCCGTCGCGAGGACGGCCAACAATGCGAGTCTTATCACGTCCCTGTTCATAATTCTCTCCTTGCTCTCTCCCGAGCCGCAGCATCCCGGCCCCCCCGTTCGCGGGCCGGTTGTCGCCTCATCTCACACAGACTTCTGCGACGACCAACTCCAGGTTGTCCTCACGGATGACGGCTTGGCAAATGGTGGGCACGATGTCGTCCGTGGGTAGGTAAGCGATGGACTTGCCGGCGGCCAGCATGGCCGCCTCATCATTGAAGCGGTCGCCAACGAAGACGGCCTCGTCGCAGGTGCACCCCGCGCGATCGCACACCGAGGCCAGCGCCTTTGCCTTTCCTTCGAAGTCAAACTCCGTAGCGACCACTTCACTCAGAACGCCTTCGGCATCGAACTTCAGTTCATTGATGAAAACGAAGTCGAAGTAGTTGCGAAAATCCGGGAGCTTCTCTTCAAGGAAGTAGTTGATGCCTCCCGAGATGACGGCCAGCACGAAACCCTCGCGGCGCAGTGTGGCGAGTGCCTGGGTGCAGTTGTTTGTCAGATGCAGCGGCACAATCAGGTCGGACAGCCATCGGCGCGTGAGTCTCCTGGCCTTGAAATGGATGCATGCTTCCTGACACCACTCTCGGTAGGCGCGGATCCGTTCGGCGTCGTTGTGACGATCCTGTGCTTTGCAGCGGTATTCGCGCTTCAGTTCAGCCTGGATCTCGCGCGAGAACCCAAGGCCGTTCCAGACGGCTTCCCAGGAGAACCGAAAACTGCTCCCGCGCAGGAGCGTGCCGTCCAAGTCAAACGCGACGACCTTGTAGCGCCATGCATTGTCTGCGATCGGCGATCTCCATTCCGGGGCCGGCTGGTGCAGGACACCACGGTGGCCTTCCGCTCCGGCGGGTGCACCTTCCGCAAAATATCGGCCGAGGTCGGCCGCGACCTGGGCCGCGAGCTGATGCTCGCTGGAGAAGAACTTGCAGACATGGGCCGCCTTGAGCTTTGCCTTCAACGCATGCAGTTTGCGCGCTGCTTCGTCTTTGTCAATGTGAGACGGAAGCCACGGAGTGTTCTCGTCAAGCAAATAGATGAACCTCTTGCGGCCGGCAGCCGTGGCGGCGTCGTACTCCGCCTCCGTGATTGAGATGCTATCGCCGGCGGGGATGTGCCCATATCGGTGGGCATAGAGGCCGACAAAGACATCCGATTCTCCCTCAATGAGTCGGATACACTCATCCTTCGGCCGATTATCGCGTGCGCCGAAGTGCTCCATGGCTATGTCAACCGCGCCGAGCTGGCGGATCGCATCGCGGACCTGCTGACGATACGGCGCCAGATCCACGGAGGTTGAGGAAACGAATACGCGTTTCATGGCCAAGTCCCCCATCTTGCGTGCCGTGATGTCCCAGCCGGTGCTGCCACGATCGGCACAAGACGCCGGCGTCGTGCGGGGCCGCAATGCTGCCGAATCCCAAGGTGTGAAATCCCGCGATACTACTTCTATGAATAGGGAATTATATCGTGCGAGATGCGGGCTTTCAAGAAGAATCCCTGCCCCCGCAAATTGTCCATGAGGCCCTTTGATCTGGCCCGGCGGTACGGTACAATGGGGCCCCTGATGTAACCATGAAAACAGAAACTCAATTCCTGCTTATGGAGGATGTGAAACAATGAGTCAACCAATGAAGATCGCGTTGTCGGTTCTTGCGGTTCTGGCGGCAATCAGTCAGATGGCAGCCGGGGCGGACTGGCCCTGCTATCGGGGCCCGGACCGTAATGGCATCAGCGCCGAGACGGACTGGCGCTGCGACTGGGGCGATGCGGGGCCCAAGGTGCTCTGGAAGAAATCGGTGGGGATCGGCTTCTCCACCACCGCCGTCGCCGACGGGCGGGTCTACGCCATGGGCAATACGGGCAAGAAGAGCAATACCGATGTCGTTTACTGCTTCGACGCGGCCACCGGCCGGGAAATCTGGAAGCACACGTACCCCTGCCCGCTCGAACCCAAATATTACGAAGGCGGCACGCTCTCGACGCCGACGGTCGACGACGGCAAGGTCTACACCCTCAGTAAGATGGGGGACTTGTTCTGTCTCGACGCCGGGACCGGCAAGGTGCTCTGGCAGAAACAGCTCAATAAGGACATGGGCTTCGAGCTGCCGACGTGGCATTTCTCCAGTTCCGCGCTGATCGTGGACGATAGGCTGCTGCTCAACATCGGCAAGGCCGGACTGGCGCTGAACAAGAACACAGGCGATCTTCTCTGGGAAAACGGCAAGGGCAAGTGCGGGTACGCCACGCCCGTCTCGTTCGAGATGGATGGTCAGAAGTGTCTGGCCCTCTTCGGCGAGGTTACGCTCTTTGCCGTCCGGCTGGCCGACGGCAAGCTGATGTGGGAGTTCCCCTGGAAAACTAAATACGAGGTGAACGCCCCCGACCCGGTCATCGCCGGAAACCAGATCTTTATCTCTTCCGGGTACGCCAGAGGCTGCGCCTTGCTGGAAATCAAGGGCGGCAAGGCCAACAAGGTCTGGGAGAACAAAGCGATGGCCATGCAGATCAATTGCCCTGTGCTGCGCGATGGGTACGTGTATGGCTTCGACGAGAAAGTCTTCAAGTGCCTCAAGCTCCAGGACGGCACCGAGCAGTGGCAGGACAAGGGCCTCGGCAAGGGCTCGCTCATGATGAGCGCCGACGGCCGGCTGATCATTATGAGCGAGAAGGGCGAGCTCGTGATCGCCAAAGCCGACCCGCAGAAGTTCAACGTCGTGGCTCGCGCTCAGATCTTGCCGACAACAAAGTGCTGGACGACCCCCGTCCTGGCGAACGGCAAAATCTATGCCCGCAACGCCGCCGGCGATTTCGCATGCGTGGACGTCGCCGCTGGCAAGTAATCCTCCTGGATGAAGACAGAACATGAAAACCTATGAGCAGATCAACGAGCGGATCGAGTCGGGCAAAGCCGTCGTGCTGACCGCCGACGAGATCATGGATTACGTCGATAAGAAGGGCCTCGCGGCGGCGGCGAAGGAAGTGGACGTTGTGACGACCGCCACGTTCGGCCCGATGTGCTCTTCCGGCTGTTTCATCAACTTTGGGCATTCCAAGCCCAAGATTCGCATGTCCGAGGCTTGGATCGAGGACGTTCTCGTCTATACGGGGATCGCCGCCGTGGACGTCTATCTCGGCGCGACGCAACTGCGCCACGGGGACCCGGCGAACATGGACTATCCCGGGGAGTTCCGCTACGGCGGCGGCCACGTGATCGAGGACCTCGTCGCGGGCAAGACGCTCCAACTCTTCGCCCTGTCCTACGGGACCGACTGCTACCCGCGCCGCGAGATCCGCACGTACTTCACAATCCAGGACCTGAACCAGGCCATCATGGTCAATCCACGGAACTGCTACCAGAACTACAACGTGGCGGTCAACGATTCGGATCGACCGATCTACACGTACATGGGGGCCCTGGAGCCCGGCCGGAAGAACGCGAATTACTGCTCCGCCGGCCAGTTGTCCCCCCTGTTGAACGATCCGTGCTATGAAACGATCGGCGTTGGAACGCGGGTGTGGCTGGCGGGCGCGCACGGGCACGTCTACGCGGAAGGCACGCAGCACGCCGGCGGCTGCGAGCGGACGCCCGAGGGCGTGCCGAAGGAAGGGGCGGGCACGCTCGCCCTGACGGCCGACATGAAGCAGATGCACCCGGAGTTCGTACGGGGCGTGAGCCTCCGCGGCTACGGGGTGTCGCTGTCACTCGGGATCGGCGTTCCCATCCCCGTCCTCAACGAGCAGGTGCTCAAACGCGCGTGCGCGCGCGACCGGGACATTTTCGCCCCCGTGGTGGACTACGGCACCGACTATCCGCAGAAGACCGGCCGGGTCATCTGCCACGTCAGCTACGAGCAATTGCGAAACGGCGAGATTCAGATCGACGGCCGGAAGGTGGCGGTGGGCTCACTCTCGTCCTATTACAAGGCGCTGGAGATCGCAAATCTGCTGGCCGATGAGATCCGCCGGGGCGAGTTTCCGCTCGCCCGACCGATTGCACCGCTTCCCAAAGACACCACGATGAAGCCCCTGGTGACAAGGGAGAAACATTCATGAGTCAGACCGTGACGAAGAAGCTGATGCTGTTCTTCCCGCGCTGCGAATGCGAGAAGCCGATCATTTACCACCTCGTGAAGGACCACAATCTCATCGTGAACGTATTCCGCGCCAAGGTGACGCCGGAGGAGGAAGGCTATTTGGTGCTCGATGTGACCGGAACGGAGGAGGACATCCGGAGCGCCATGGACTTCGTGAAGACCTTCAACGTCACGATCAACTGCACGGGCAAGGGAGTAACATGGGACGAGGACCGCTGCACGCATTGCGGCCATTGCCTCACGCACTGTCCCACGGAGGCCTTGCTCATCGCCGACCCGGCCACGCGCCGGGTAGCGTTCAACGAGTCGGACTGTATCGAGTGCCTCGCGTGCATTCGCGTCTGTCCTTTCGGCGCCTGCGCATCGGCGTTCTGACGGTGACCTGCAGACGAATCTACCGGACATTCACATATCGCGAGGCGGTTCTTCGTATTTGCTGCGACAGATTCGACCTCGTCACGGCCGAGATCAGACGGCAGCGGGGGCTTCTCGAGGATTACATCCGCCGGCAACCTGAGTTCAAGCACTCCTTCGCGCCGATTGAGCTGTTGTCCGATGCACCGGAAATCGCCCGGCAAATGGCCCGTGCGGCCCGGCTTGTCGGGGCCGGGCCCATGGCGGCGGTCGCGGGCGCGATGGCGCAGTATGCAGCGCAGGCCGCTCTGCGTGCCGGGGCCACAGAAGCCATCGTCGACAATGGCGGCGATGTGTATCTCAGGACCGTCGAGCCGGTGGTTGTCGCTCTCGGCACAGGTACGACCGGTCTGGCAGACCGGCTCGCCTTCTCGATCGAGCCGCACGAGACGCCGGTTTCGATATGCTCTTCCTCCGGCAAGATGGGACATTCGACGAGCCTCGGACAGTGTGACCTGGCGACGGTGGTCTCCAAGGACGCCGCCCTGGCGGATGCGGCCGCCACGCAGGCCGCGAACCTCGTCCGAACGGTTGACGATGTCGATGCGGCTCTCGAACGCGTCGCCCGCATCGAGGGCATCGCCGGCGTAGTCATCGTCAAGAACGACCGCATCGGCTTGGCAGGCCGCCTGCCACGGTTGATTAAGAA
>CBFDDG010000210.1:0-8226 GCA_965603505.1 uncultured Phycisphaerae bacterium
AGGAAACCGTCACGGTCAACAATCCGACCGGCGGCACCTGGTTCATCATGATCCGCGGCTATCAGGCCTTCACCGGCGTGACCCTCGTGGCCACCTATGGCGGCGGCACCCCGCCGGAAGAAGTCATTCTGCTGTCCAACGGCGTGCCCGTCCCGGGGATCGCCGGAGCGGCCGGCAATGAGAAGCACTACAAGATCGTCGTGCCGGCCGGGCAGGCCAGCCTCGAGATCATGACCTCGGGCGGCACCGGCGACGTCGATCTGTACGTCCGCAAGGATGTCAAGGCCACCTCGACCGAGTGGGATTACCGCCCGTACCTGATCGGCAACAACGAGACGGTCACGATCGACACCCCGGCGGCCGGGACGTACTACGTCATGCTTCGAGGCTACACGGCCTACGACGGCGTGACTCTCAAGGCGACGTACGTCGCCGCGCCGGACCCGGTGATCGTGCTGTAGAACGGCGTGCCGAAGACGGGCCTGTCGGGAGCGGCCGGCAGCGAGAAGCACTACAAGATCGACGTGCCGGCCAGCCAGGCCATCCTGACGTTCGAGATGTCTGGTGGCACCGGCGACGCCGACCTGTACATCCGCAAGGGCTCGAAGGCGACCACGTCGAGCTGGGACTATCGGCCGTACCTGCTCGGCAACGACGAGACCGTCGAGATCACCAACCCCGCCGCCGCCACCTGGTACGTCATGATACGGGGATATCAGGCCTATTCCGGCGTGACGCTCGTGGCCACGTACGGCGGCCAGGGCAACAACTTCAGCTCCGATCCGAACGCGGTCGCCCTGTGGCGGTTCGAAGCGGGCAAGCTGACCGTCGACAGCCTCAGCACGAACACGCTGAGCAACAAGGGCGCGGCGGCCAACACGGCCAACTACAAAGAAGGCCAGGCGTGCGCCGACTTCGAGGTCGATGAAGGCGACTACATGCAGATCACCGATCCGAACCTGAACGCAAAGTTCCCGTTCAAGAACGGCACGAGCAATAAGAAGATCTCCGTCTGCTTCTGGACGCGGTTCGAATCGATGCCGAAGACAAATGAAAGCCAGTTCCTGTTCACGAAGGAAGCACCCGGCAAGAACTCGCTGATCATCAAGACCTACAACAGTCTCGGCGTGATGCGGCTCCAGTTCGGCATCGGCTACAATGGCGGGCTGCAGTACCAGATTACATCACACAACAGTCCGTTAACGACCGGCGTCTGGTATCACATCAGCGTGACTCACGATGACGCCACGAGGCGCTACTACATACGCATCTGGGATGATTCGGCCAAAGCCGTTCTGGGCGCCGACAAGTCGGGCATGTTCAGCTATAACGTGTCGATTACCGACGGCCCGGTCAGAATTGGCAACTTGGGCGACGGTCTCATCGATGAGATGGTCGTGTTCAAGGATATTCTGACCGTCCCTGAAATGGATGCGATCCGAGAAGGAACGTACGGCAAGACGCCGTAGGCGGGGCCAATCGGCATTCGGTTCCGTGACGATGGTGCAGCAGCGTCCTGGAGATCCAATATATGGTCTTCCAGGAGCCGACGCAATAGCCATCGGGAAATTGAATCGTAACCCTCCGGTTGGCCCGGCCTGAGCCGGGCCAACCGCCTTGAGGTTTCAGGGGAACAGATGAAAGGCAACTGTACGAACAAGAGCAAGATGTCGCCGAAGCCGGCGCCCTCCTCCAAACAAAGAGACCGCCTCCGATTCGAGTGGCCTTTTCTGATCTATCCGGTCTTGTTCGCGATCACACTCGTGGTCCTGTACGTTGTGAACCTGTCGATCCAGAAGGATCTGTCAACGTTCCCCGTCCGAAGCCATATCGCACGAGAAAGAACAGCCGGGGCAGAACATCCCGGGACATCTGATACAACAACGTTAGCACAGATCGACGATTCGCAGGCAAACGCGCAATCATCCACGACTGCCGAGCAGCCGCGTGAAACGCCTCGCGCGACGGCCTATCCGCCCTCGACGCGGGAGAACAAGCCGACCGATGATACCGGCAGGCCGCCCTTTGCCGCGGGCAATGTCGAGCAGGCCTCCGGCATCGACCAGTTGCAGGGAGTCGACAGGATTGTGGCGATTCTGCGCATGGCCGTGAACGAGAACGATCACGCCAGAATGAAAGAGTGCCTGGACGAACTCGTCGCGCTCGGTGATGCGGCCGTCGTTGGGCTCAACGATCTTGTGCGGGCCGAAGACGTGGCCAGTCTTTGGGCCGCGGAGGCATTGGCCAGAATCGGCACGCCGATGGCGACCACCGCCCTGCTCGATACGCTCTCCCAAACGAAGGAAGGGCTGTACAAGGAAGAACTCGGCAAGCGGGTGGCCAGTATCAGCAATCACGACAGTTGGCCCATTCTCCTTGATAACGCACTACAAACCGGCGACGCCACGGTCCTGCGAGCCGCCGGCGCTTCGCTGTCCAGGATGGCGGATACGCCCGTGGTGGATGGCATTGTCGACCGCTACGGGACCGTGACCACCGAGGCCCAGATGGAACGGCTGGCCCAGTTGCTGAGCAACATCGAGTCGCCGAGTGCCACGGAAGCCCTGCTGTCATTAGCCGGCCCCGTCTCGTCCGCGCCGCAGGACAGCCTGCAGCAGGCCGCCATCAACGCACTTGCGAAGGTCGGCGATGCACAGGCCGTCAGCCACCTGCTGCAAAGACTCGAAGCAACGCCTCCCGGCGAAGGCACAGTCCTTTTCAACAGTATCACACAGATCAACCACCCGGACGCCCAGGCATCGCTTCTCTATGCGGCCGCGGGCAACAAGGAGGTCTCCGCCGGGTACGGCAGGACCGCCGCCATCTATGCGCTGAAGAACTTCCCGGACACGAAGACCTGCGCGCTTCTGGAGCAGATCATCGCGACGACGGATAACGAACAGGTGCTGGCAGCGGCGACGAGAACGCTCGACGATATCCGGCTGGCCCCGCACGCCGTGACCGCCAGGGCGGATTCGACGGCAAAAGAGGAACACATCCTCCCTCCACCGCCGGCGAAAAAGTAGTTCTCGATTCTGCCTTCATCGCCAAATCCACGCACGGGCATCCAGGTCCATGGCGTCAAGATCCCCCATTTCCCAGAAAGTGATCGCTGTTTGCCCCGTCCGTGTGCGACCAGCTTTTGTGGCCCGGGTGGGCGAGTGCGGGATTTCGCGGGGTAGGGCGAGCGTCCCCGCTCGCCTGAAGAGGTCGTGCGAGGACGCACGACCTACGAGGGGCCACAAAACGTAGGCACACACACCCGTCCTCGGCCGCGATTTTCTGCTTGATGCCCGGGCATGCGTGTGTTCTAATGGCGGAGGATTGAAGTAAGGGCAATCTTTGCTGCTCGCGGAAAAGACCTCTGTATGTGAGTAAACCAGGAGGTGAAAAATGAGCGAGAGAATTCCGTCCGCCACGATGAGGAACCTGCAAGTTGTGCTGCTCATGGCAATCCTTCCGCCCGCCCTGGCCTTTGCTGGGCGTCCGAATGCTCCATTGGATCCCAAGGCTCCCTCCACGAGGCCGATGGTGCAGCGTTCGGCGAGGCCGACGTTGAATAATCTCAGGCGGGCAGCCACGCGCAATCCGGCCTCGTTCACGCCGCAGATGCCTTTCGGCGAGGCGATTGACATCCTGCGGAACTGCACGACCCCGCCGCTGAACATCGTCGTGCTATGGAAGGAGATCGGCGAGAACGCGGGCGTCCACAGAGACACACCGATTGGGATCGACGGGCTTCCCGGGCTCCGCATCGGACAGTATCTCGATACCCTTGTGCTTTCCCTCTCGGCCGGCGCACCGGTTAAGCTCGGGTACGTCGTGCACAAGGGGGTCATCACGGTCGGGACGACGGATGCTCTGCCCACCCCCAGGAGAATCACACGGGTATACGACGTCAGCGACCTGGTGGCCGCGCCTGCCCGGTATTTCTTCCCACGGACAGGCTTTGGCGGTATGGGCAGCGGCGGCATGGGCGGCGGCATGGGCTATGGAGGCATGTACGGCGGTCAGATGATGGGCCCCGGCGGCTATGGCGGCTTCGGCGCCGGGTACGGCTCAGGCACCTCATATGCACCCGGCGGCTCTTATGGCTATCGCGGAACCAGGGGCCTCTCCAATTTCATCGGCGGTCTGTACGGTCCAACGGGGGGAAGGCCGATCTACCGCAGATGACCGGAGACAGACTGCCCTACGGATGATAACGGGTATTCCCAGCGGCAGAAGCGACGAGACCATGCACGCCGCAGTGTCTCTTGTGGCTGACCTCCCTTGTAGTCCACGGACGGCGGTCTTGGGTTGAGGTGACTTGCCGGGACTGATCCCTGGACTTGCACGATCCGCGGCACTCCGGTAGCATCCGACGATCACGGAATTCGAGGTCTCCGACGGTGGCACAGGATCGATCCATGACAGAAGCACAGGAACTATGGGGCGAGGGCGGCCCCATCGCGCAGGCGATGCCGGGCTTCGAGCCCCGGCCTCAACAGGCACAGATGGCCTGCGCGATCCAGCGGGCCTTTGCACGCGAGCGGCACCTCGCCGTCGAGGCGGGCACCGGCGTCGGCAAGAGCTTTGCCTACCTCGTTCCGGTCATCCAGCACATCGGCGACAGCGGACAAAAAGCCCTGGTCAGCACGTTCACGATCACCCTGCAGGAACAACTCGTCAACAAGGACATTCCCTTCTTGATGCGATGTCTTCCCCAGTCCTTCACCGCCGTCTTGGCGAAAGGCAGGGGCAATTATCTGTGCACGCGCCGGCTTGATTTCGCGTTCCGCAGGCAGCGGTCGCTCTTTGGACCCGCCTCGCACGAACTCGACAGAATCTATCAATGGGCGCGAACGACGACGGACGGCTCGCTCAGCGATCTGCCGTTTCTGCCCGGCCGGGCGACGTGGGACCTCGTCAAGAGCGAGCATGGCAACTGCCCGGGGCGGAAATGTCCCCACTATCGCCATTGCTTCTATCGCCGGGCGAGGAAACGCTGGGACGAGGCCGACCTCATCGTCGCCAATCACGCGCTGCTGTTCAGCGATCTGACTCTCAAGGAAACGGGGCGTGGATTCTTGCCAGGATACCGCCTTGTGGTGATCGATGAGGCCCAGAATATCGAGCGTGTGGCCGAGGAGCATTTTGGGATCGATGTCAGCAACCACAGGGCGAAGTTCCTTTTCGATGGCCTTTACAACTCGAGAACGCACAGGGGCCTTCTCGCACACAGCGATGCGGAACAGGCGGTTGAGCTGGTGAGTGAGGCGAGCGACGCGGCCAAGGCGTTCTTCAGGAAGGTCCGGGAATGGTACGAGGCCGGGAAGGGCAAGAACAACGGAAGGTGCTGTCCCGGCTTCGTGAATGACACGCTCTCTCCATCGCTGAAGGAACTGAGAAAAGCATTGGGCGCCCTGAGCAAGGAGACCGAGGACCTCGATCAGAAATTCGAGATCGCCCGGTCGGCGGGCCATTGCGAGGCGCTGATTGAGGACCTCGAAGACTTCCTGACCCACAAGCAATCGGGCCGCATACACTGGGTCGAGATGGAGGGCAAAGCGGGCAGGACCATACGACTGCGCGCGGCCCCGTTGAACGTCGGGCCCGATGTGCGCCGATGCCTGTTCGACAAGTACAAATCCGTGGTTCTCACGAGCGCAACGCTCAGCACGGGCGCTGACGGCGGCTTTGACTTCTTCGCCGGCCGCATCGGCCTGGCCGATTTCGACGCGCTGCACCTCGATTCGCCGTTCGATTACACCAGGCAAGTGACGTTGCATATCGAAAAGGCCCTGCCAAACCCGAACGCTCCCGAGTTCACTTCCGCCGCCACCGAAGCGGTGAAGACCTACCTGTTGCGAACCGCAGGCCGGGCCTTTGTGCTGTTCACAAGCTATCAGATGCTCGACGACATGGCCGACCGGCTCAGCGACTGGCTCGCCGAAAACAACCTCGGCCTGCTCCGACAGGGTGCGGACCTCGACCGCAGCGCAATGATCGCCCACTTCAAAAACAGACACAACTGCGTGCTCTTCGGGACCGACAGCTTCTGGCAGGGTGTCGACGTCCCCGGCGAGGCGCTCTCGAACGTGGTCATCGTCCGCCTGCCTTTCGCGGTCCCGGACCAGCCCCTGCTGGCCGGCCGGCTCGAGCAGATCCGCGAGCAAGGCGGCAATCCGTTCTTCGATTATCAGCTTCCCTCCGCCATCATCAAGTTCAAGCAGGGCTTCGGCCGTCTGATCCGCAGCCAGACCGATGCCGGCATTGTCGTCATCCTCGACAACCGGATTATCAACAAACGCTACGGCCAGAGGTTTCTCGCGGCGATTCCAGAGTGCCGAGTCGAGATCGCAGACGCACGACATGCGGATCTCACGTGATCCGCATCGTTGCCACAACCGAGCCGCGGTCGTATAATCCCGGCGTAACGATCCATGTGCAGTTGAAATCTTAAGCCCATCAGCCGTGGGGGATGGAGGATTCATGATGGAACCGCAGGATGCCGCAGACAATCACCGGGGTGGTGGATATCGCACATGTGGACAGGCGGCGGTCTGGGTGGTGCTTCTGCTCGTCGCCCCCGTCATCGTAGCGGAACCTTCCGTCGATGGCCTGATCGCTTCCCCTGAGCCGGACTGGCCGCAGTGGCGAGGGCCGCGACGGGACGGCATCTCGGCTGAGCGGGGCCTGCTGCGAGAGTGGCCGGAAGGCGGACCAGCGGTGCTCTGGAAGACGAACGGCCTCGGCAAAGGATGGTCCTCCCCGATCATCGTCCGCGAACGGTTGTATATCACGGGCGACGCGGGCGATGACCTGATCGTCTTCGCCCTCAACCACGACGGAAGTATCCAGTGGCAAGCGAAGAACGGTCGCATGTGGAAAGGTCCGTACCCGGGAGCTCGCGCCTGCTGCGCGTATTCCGACGGGCGACTGTACAACCTGAATGCTCACGGGCGACTGGTCTGCCTCGATGCCGGCTCGGGTGAGGAAGTCTGGGCCGTCGATATCCTCGAACGATTCAAGGCCAAGAACATCACCTGGGCAATCAGCGAGTGCCTGCTGGTCGACGGCGCACGCGTGATCGTCACACCCGGCGGAACAGAGGCCCTGATGGCGGCACTGGACAAACGCACAGGCGAGACCCTGTGGAAGACCGAGCCGCTCGGGGATGATAAGACATCCCATTCCTCGCCAATTCTGTTTCGCTATGCCGGCAGGCGGCTCATCGTCAACTGTTCCTCGGCACATGGATTCGGCGTCGATGCCGACACGGGCAGACTGTTGTGGACGGTGCCGCTGAGCAATCCGCACGGCGTGAATGCGGCGACCCCGATCTACGGCGACGGCTGCGTCTTCCATGTGACGCCTTATGCTGAGCACGGCAGGCTCTACCGTCTTCTCCGAAAGGAGCCTCAAGGCATCGCCGCAGAGCACGTGTGGACTGCGCCAATCGACACAGTCACCGGCTCCGGCGTGCTCGTGGACGGCACGCTCTATGCGGCAGGCTACCGCGAATCCAAGTGGTGGTTCGGCCTCGACTGGCAAACCGGTCAGGCAAAGTACGAACTCAAGGAGTTGACCACCGGCGCGGCGATCTATGCGGACGGACGGCTCTACGTTCTCGACCAGCAAGGCACAGCCGCCCTGCTGAGGCCGGGCCCCAACGATCTGAGCATTGCCGGGAAGTTCCGGCTGATTCCTGAGCGGGTCCGCGACGCCTGGGCGCACCCGGTTCTGCTCGACGGCCGGCTCTACCTTCGCTACCATGAGACGTTGTGGTGTTACGATGTCAAACGGCCATGATGACGCGAAACTTTTGTCGATTGAGGAAGGAGAACTGATGAGACAAACAGCATCCTTTTTGCGAAGCAAGCTGATCGTGGTTCTATTGCTGGCCGTTGCGTATCCGCTGTTTGCCGCCGGAGCGGCCGAGACGAAGGAGCAGCGGGATGCCCGAATGCAATGGTGGCGCGAGGCCCGTTTCGGAATGTTCGCACACTGGGGCCTGTATTCCGGTCTGGCCGGCACGTGGGAGGGCCGACCTGTGGGTACACGGGGCGGCATGGAATGGATCCAGCAGCGCGTCCGTGTGGATACGTGGGAATATGCACATGGGGCGGTCCCGCTCTTTCGTCCCAAGGAAGGCTTCGCCAGCGAATGGGCCAAACTCGCGCGGGAGGCGGGCTGCCGCTATGTGGTCTTCACCACGAAGCACCACGACGGGTTCTGCCTCTT
>CBFDDG010000211.1:0-8197 GCA_965603505.1 uncultured Phycisphaerae bacterium
GTCGGCAGACCGGTGGGAATGATTGGTGTCGGGCCGAAACGAAGCCAGACCATCATCAGGTGACAGAGGCTCATGAGCGAACCAACGGCTCCAAGGAAGACCATGGACCAGAAACTCGGCGAAACCGCAGAGCGGCTTGAGCTTCGGCCCGAGCAACTGCCGCGCAACATCGCGATCATCATGGATGGCAACGGCCGCTGGGCGCAGCGGAAACAGTTGCCTCGGTACGCGGGGCACCGGGAGGGGGCCAAGACCGCCGAAACCATCGCTCAATGCTGTGTCGATTTCGGCATGCAGTCGTTGACGTTGTACTCCTTCAGCATGGAGAATTGGAAGCGGCCCAAGGCGGAGGTGAACGCCCTGATGCACCTCTACGCCGAATACCTGGTGGCAATCCGACCGAACCTGATGAAGAACAACGTCAAGCTGATTCATCTGGGCCGGATGGCGGGACTGCCGGAAATGGTGTGCAACTCGCTTCGGGAGACCATGGAACTGACCGGGCGGAACTCAGGCATGGTGCTGGCCTTGGCCCTGAACTACGGCGGCCGGGCGGAGATCGTCGATGCCGCCAGAGCCATCGCCAGGGCATGCAAGGAAGGGCGGCTGCAGCCGGATGACATCAATGAGGATTGTATCAGCAGCCATCTGTACACGGCGAAGCTGGCCGATCCGGACCTGCTGATACGAACGGCAAGCGAGCTTCGCGTCAGCAACTTCCTGCTGTGGCAGATCTGCTACAGTGAATTCTACGTGACAGAGACGCTGTGGCCTGACTTCAATCGGGAATCGCTGGAAAGGGCGATTCTGGCCTATGCCCACCGAGACCGGCGTTTCGGCACCATTGACGCGGATCCGCAGTCTCGGCGGAAGGCGACCGACGCCGTCAAGCCGTGAGCGCGGGCGAATTTCTCGTGCGCGTTTTGATGCCATTAGGACGAGATTCCATCGCAGCCGGCAGCCATGCTCAAGCATAGAATACTCTTCGGCTTGTTGATGACGGCGCTCTTTGCCGGACTTGCCATTTTCGATGGCTGGCTCGATAACTCTGTGACTGCTTCGGCTGCCGATGACAGGCCGGTCCAGGCAACGCTGCTGGCGGTCCTGATTGCCGCCGCGCTGAGTCTGGGCGCGGTGGAGCTCGGCAGGCTCGCCGCCGGCGAGGGGCTTGTGATCCTCAACCCTGTTTGCATGGCCGGCGTGGTTCTGCTGGCCACGGCTTGGTATTGGCCCCATTTCATCCCAATCCCCCAGGGCGTATACCTCCTGCTGGTCATGGCCTTTGCCCTCGCCGGCATGTTCTTGCAGCAATATGCTCGATTTGGCACGGTCGGTGTATTGAGCAATTGTGGGGTCAGCTCTTTTTGCCTGCTGTATCTCGGGTTGTTCGGCGCCTTTGTGCTCGGGATACGAATCGACGTCGGCCTCTGGCCGGTCCTGATGTTCGTTTTTGTCGTAAAGTGTTCCGATATAGGCGCTTACACGTTTGGCAAGACCTTCGGAAAGTACAAGCTCGCCCCTCGCGTGAGCCCGGGTAAGACATGGGAGGGGATGGTCGGGGCTATCGTGGCGGCGAGCCTGGTGAGTGTCGCATTCGCGGTGGTTTTTGGTATAATGGCGGTGTGGGCGGCTCTGGCCTTCGGGGTCTGCATGGCCGTGGCAGGGCAATTGAGTGATCTGGCGGAATCGATGCTGAAGCGCAGCGCGCAGCAGAAGGATTCCTCGAACCATGTGCCCGGGTTCGGCGGTATATTGGATGTCATCGACTCGCCGTTGTTTGCGGCGCCGGTGGCATATGTATTCTTCATGTCGGTCGCATAGGGGAGGCCCGAAGGAAGAATAGGCCAGGTAACGTATTCGCGAGAAGTAGGTTGGAAATCATCGTACAGTTAGATCTGAGCAGGCAACTCGAGTTGTTTGGCCCCGCCGACAGCCATCTTCGCCTGCTGCGTCGGTCCCTTGGCGTGCAAATCACGGCCCGTCAGTCGGACCTGCACATCAGTGGTACGGAGGCGAGCGTCCATCGCGCGACCGAGGTCATCGACCGGATGCAGAAGCGCCTGCTCAAGAACGGGCACCTGACGACGGATGACGTGACGGGCTTCGTCGAGCACGGTGCGCTGCCGGAGACGGCCGAGAGCGGTCAGGCGATCACGGTGTACTCCAACAAAGTGATTGAGCCGTCGACCGAAGGGCAGTTGAAGTATATGGAGACGATGCTTTCCAATGACCTGACCTTCTGCACGGGACCGGCCGGGACGGGCAAGACCTATCTGGCCGTGGCTGTGGCGGTCTCCATGCTTAGGAAGCGGCAAATCCGCCGAATCGTGCTGGCGCGACCTGCCGTGGAAGCCGGGGAAAAGCTCGGCTTTCTGCCCGGGGATATTGCCGCCAAGGTCAATCCTTATCTGCGACCGCTGTTCGACGCGATCGAGGACATGATGGACTTCGCGCAGATGAGGAAGTTCATGGAGCTGGACATTATCGAGATTATCCCGCTGGCGTTCATGCGAGGCCGGACGCTGAACGAGGCGGCCATCATCTGCGACGAGGCCCAGAACACCTCGGGACTGCAGATGCTCATGGTGCTGACGCGCCTCGGGCACGGCTCGAAAATGATCATCACCGGCGATGTCACCCAGGTGGACCTGGCGGCCAACCAGAGAAGCGGCATGATTGAAGCCATGGAGGTTCTCGGGCGAATCAAGGGCATCGGCGTGGTCGAATTGAGCCAGCAGGACATCGTGCGACATCGCCTGGTACAGAGTATCGTCGAGGCCTACCGAGAGAGGCAGGAAGCCCGAAGTCGTACAGGGACGGAGGAGGCTTCATGATTTTACCCGAGCGAGTACAGATGGGTTGTCGAATCATGGGTTTGTGTTTCGCCTTTCTTCGAGGCAAGTGGTATGGCGTTGTTTAAGAAGACCAGCCCACGCCGGAATCAGGTGCGCCGAAACATCGGCACCGAGCGCTCGCTGAGGCTCTCGCGACTGGCCGACGCCGATGCTGTTGTCTCGTTGCTGCTGTGGCTGGTGTTTATCGCGTTGTGCGTCGCCGTACTTTCCTTCCGTATCGTCCAGCAGGGGCAGTATATGACGTTGGCTGCCCTGGCCGTGCTGACTGTGCTCCTGGCGGTGGGGGCCGGGTTCTACGTATCTCATTACCAGCCGCGTCTGGTCCGCAACCACGCGCGAGCCGTGGCTCTGGTCGTCATCTTTGTCGTGCTGCTCATGGTGGCGAAGCTGGGCTCGCTATCCAGTTCGGATGCTCGGTGGGGACCGAGCTGGGGGACCGGCACGGCTGTCCTGACGGCGATTATCCTCGTCATCGCTTACGATCAGCGATTTGCCCTGGGCGTCAGCGCGCTGTACTGCGTGTTCGCCGTGCTGGCCGTCGGGCCATGGCCGGACTCGGGCTTCCGGTTGCAGGGCATCGGACTGTTCCTGACGATGTTCTCCGGTGCGGCCGTTTGCTGTTTCTCGTTGAAGGAGATCCGCACGCGCATGAAGCTGCTCGAGGTCAGTGCGCTGGCTGCGGCCGCCGTCTTCGTGACGGCCACCTCGGTCGTCTATCTGAACTTCCTGGGGCAGCCGCCGAAGTGGACCGCCGTTCTTGGGGCGACGGGGTATCACGTCTTGGCGACGTTCATCGCGGGCCTGCTGATTCAGAGCCTGCTGCCGCTGATTGAGAAGGTGTTCCGGATCGCCACGAGCATGACGCTGCTGGACTATTCCGATGCGAACCAGCCGTTGTTGAGAAAGCTGGCGATGGAAGCGCCCGGGACGTTCAGTCACAGCCTGCTCATCGGCTCGATTGCGGAGGCCGCTGCCGAGGCGATCGGCTGCAACGGGCTGCTGTGTCGCGTTGGCGCCTACTACCACGACATCGGCAAGATCAACAAGCCGAAGTACTTCACCGAGAACGAGATGGGCTCGACCAGCCGGCACAAGGAGCTGTCCCCCGCGATGAGTCAGTTGATCATCGTGGGGCACGTCAAGGACGGTGTCGAGATGGCCAAGGAGTTCGGCTTGCCGAACGTCCTGCGTCAGTTCATCGAGTGTCACCACGGCACCACGCTGGTGGAGCCTTTCTACCATGAGGCCAAGAAGAAGTACGAAGAGGCGGGATCGCAGGGCGCCGACAAGAAATCCAAGGGGGCCCCTCCCACCGAGAGCGAATTCCGCTACGCCGGTCCGAAACCGAAGGCGAAGGAGGCGGCGATTGTCATGTTAGCCGACGCCGTGGAAGGGGCCGTCCGATCGCTGTCGGACGTGACGCTGGCCAAGGTCGAGACGGTTGTGCACAATATCGCCATGAAGCGGTTGCAGGACGGCCAGTTCGACGAGTGCGATCTGACGCTGCGCGAGCTCAGCCAGATCGAAACGACCATATCGAAATCCCTCGCGGCCCACTACCACGGGCGTATCGCCTATCCCACCGCACCTGATGCCCCCATGCAGGCGGAGCGCACGCCGAAATCGGGCGTACCAAAGATGGTGGAGACGTAAACATTCAGGCAATGATTGCAGTCCACATCACAGAACGCTTCCAGATCGTACCGACAAGTGGATCGAAGCTGAAGAAACTCGCGCGGACTGTTTGCAGTCGTTTTGGGATTTCGCAGGGTACCGTCAGCATAGGCGTCGTCGACGATACGGAAATGCGCAAACTCAACAAACAGTTCCTCAACCGCGATGCCAACACGGATTGCCTGAGCTTCGATTTGTCCGACGAGGCCGGGGAGTCGAGGGTCTTCGATCTCATCGTCAACGGCGAGCTGGCCGGCCGCGAGGCGACGCAGCGCGGGCACAGCACCGAGGCTGAGCTGGCCCTGTACGTCACGCACGGATTGCTGCACAATCTCGGATTCGACGACGCTACGGCGGAGCAGGCCCGCCAAATGCATCGGATGGAGGATGAGATTCTTCAACAATTGGGCTATGGATTGGTGTACAATACCGAAATTCCGGGGCCGTAAGTCTCGCCTGTGTGGCGGCCGGCGCCCGGAGGGCTATTGAAAGGGGAATCGCAAGTGGGCTTCATCGGTTGGGCGGTGTTGTTGATATGCCTGTTCGTTGGAGCGACCTCGTTCTTTTCCGTCAACTCCACGGCGTTGCGGACCTTCTCACGCGTGCGCTTACAGGAGGCGTTCAAAGCGGCCGGAGGAGAAGAACGGCCTCAACTGGTCGACAAGCTGGTGGAGAAGGCCGATACGCTGATCCTGACGTGTGCGTTCTATCGACTGGTCTTCAATATCAGTGCTCTGCTGCTGCTCGTGGCGCTGCTGTCCGTGCTCCAGGGGCAGCTCAATACGTTCAGTTACGTTCTCGCGTTCGTTATCGCCGTGGCGATGTTCTCCGTCTTCAGCTTGGCCATTCCGCACGCATGGGCGAAGTATGCCGGCGAGAAACTGCTCAGCCGCACGTATAAGATCCTCATTGCGTTCTCCCTTGTGGTGACCCCCATCCTCTACGTTCTGCAGCTTTACGACGGCTTCGTGCGCCGCCTCGCCGGGGTGCCGCCAGCGACGCCTGAGGAGCAGCAGGAGGAAAAGCACGAGGAGTTCCTCGAAGATCTCGAGCAGCATCGGATGGAGGGGGCCGTCGACGAGGAAGAACAGGAGATGATCGAGAACGTGCTGGAACTCAGCGACAGGATGGCCGACGAGATCATGACCCCCCGGACGGACCTCGTCGCCATCGACGTGAACGCCAATTTGCCGGTGGTCCTGGACGCCATCCGAAAGGCGGGGCATTCGCGGATCCCCGTCTATGAGGAGAACATCGACAACATTGTCGGTCTGATCTATGCCAAGGATTTGCTCGAGGAAATTGGAAAGCCCTCCGAGCAGTTCGGTCTGAGAGATCGGATGCGGGAGGCCTATTTCGTCCCCGAGACCAAGCCATTGCGCGCCTTGCTCCATGAGTTCCAGAACCAGAAGCTGCATATCGCCGTGGTGCTCGACGAGTACGGCGGCACCGCCGGGATCGTGACGCTCGAGGATATTCTCGAAGAGCTCGTGGGCGAGATCACCGATGAGTACGAGGAGACGCCGCAGGCATCCGTTCGAAAGATCGATGAGAACACCTTCGAGGTGGACGCGCGGACGTACGTCGAGGATCTCAATGACGAGTACGAACTGGATCTCCCGGAAGACGAGGATTACGACACCGTGGGCGGCTTTGTCTTCTCCCGGCTGGGCTACGTTCCGAAGGCCGGAGAAGATTTCGATTACGCGAATCTGAAAGTCACGATCGCGTCCGCCGAGCCCCGGCGCGTCAAGCGGGTCAGAATCCAGAAAGTCGATGAGCCGTAGCCATGTTGACCAAGGATCGGGCCGTTTGCCTCCGCGCGGTTGACTACTCCGAGACCTCGCAGATCGTCACGCTGTTCGCCTGCCTCTCGGGAAAGATCGGGGCCATCGCGAAAGGCTCCAAGCGGCCGAAATCTGCCTTCGATGGTCCCATTGAGCCTCTGTCGTTCGGGGAGATTGTCTTTTCGGATTCCGGCAAGGAGAAGCTCGCGACTTTGACGGAGTTCCAGCAGCAGCCGGTTCGGGGCGAGCTGCGACGAAACCTGTTTGCCCTCAACAGCGTGCTATTCGCGGCCGAGTTGCTCAACGCGCTAACGGAGGAGCACGATCCGCACGTTGCGCTCTTCGACCATTTCATACAGTTTCTTCAGGACATCGAAGAGGGGACATCAGGGGGCGAGCGCGGCGACATTCTCGTCCGGTTGATTTTGCTGCAACTGGTCCTGCTGAACGAGGTGGGGCTGCGACCGGTCCTGAACGCTTGTGCGAACTGCAGGAGATCCCCCGCGACGAGTTGGCGCGAGGTGTACTTCAGCGTCTCGGCCAACGGGCTGATCTGCCGGGACTGCGAGATGAGTTTCCCGGACAAGATTCGGCTCAGCACGAAGGCCGCAAACAGCCTGGTCGATGTGAAGCGAATCGCCCACGCCGATGAGACCACACTCGACGAAATCGAGCGGATTCTCATTCACCACTTCACACATATCCTTGGCCGCCTGCCCAGGATGGCGAAGCTTGTTATGGGCAGGTGAGCTTGTTCTTGGCGCTTGATCCGTATCACTCGGCATCGAACAGTTGGGGCTGGCCGGGTTTGGCCTTCTCTTTCTGGATGACGAGCCCGAGGTGCTCGCAGGCCTTCGGGGTGATTTCTCTTCCGCGTTTGGTGCGCCGCACGAAGCCGATCTGGAGCAAGTACGGCTCGACGACGTCCTCTAACGTGTCGCGCTCTTCGCCGAGCGTGGCGGCCAGGGCCTCGATACCGGCCGGTCCGCCGTCGTAGACATGCGCCAGAGCTCTCAGGAGCGACCTGTCCAATTCGTCCAGACCCAGGGAGTCGATTTGTTCCATCTTCAGCGCGTTATCGACGATCTGCGTGCTGAGAACGCCGGTGCCCTTCACCTGGGCGTAGTCCCGGACGCGTTTGAGCAGACGATTGGCGATTCGCGGCGTGCCCCGGGAGCGGGCCGCAATCAGTTCGAGCGTACCGGCCTCGCACGTCAGTTTCAGCAATTGTGCGGAGCGGCTGAGGATCTCGGTCAGCTCGTCGGTACTGTAGAAATCGAGATGGTACAGCATCCCGAACCGGCTGCGGAGCGGGGCGCTGAGCAGGCCCGCACGCGTCGTGGCTCCGATCAGCGTGAAACGCTTCAGCGGAAAGTTGATCGTCTTGGCGTGGAGGCCGCTGTCGACCGTGTAATCGACCTTGAAGTCCTCCATCGCCGGGTAGATGAACTCCTCGACGGGTGTGCTCAGCCGGTGGATCTCGTCGATGAAAAGGGCGTCACCCGTGCTGATGTTGGTGAGCATGCCCATGACGTCGCCGGCCTTGACCAGCGCCGGGCCGGAAGAGCAGCGGATTCGGGCGCCCATCTCGTGGGCCACGACGTTCGCGAGCGTCGTCTTGCCCAGGCCGGGAGGACCATAGAACAGGATGTGCTCCAGCGGCTCGCCTCTTTGCTTGGCCGCCGTGATGGCGATGGCCAGCTTTTCCCGCACGTTCTGCTGACCGACGCATTCGTCCAGGGATTGCGGCCGAAGAGACACATTGAAGTTCTCCTCGGTTTCACTCAAAGACTGTCCACTGATGACTCTGCCGATTGCCATGCCCACAGCTTACTCATTCTGCGCAGAACTGCAAGGCTGACGTGGGCTTCCCGCGTACCA
>CBFDDG010000212.1:0-8192 GCA_965603505.1 uncultured Phycisphaerae bacterium
GCCCGATTCACGACGCACGTGGCCAGGTAGCCTTTCAGGCTGCCCTTCAGCTCGAAGCTGTCGATCGACTCGATGAACTTGACGAACACGTCCTGCAGAACGTCCTGTGCCTGGTCTGTCCTGCCGAGCAGGTGCGTCGCCAGCGTGAGCAGGTCGGTCTCGTACTGGTTGTAGATTCGGCACAGGGCCCGCTCGCTGCCCCGCTTGAGTCCCCACACAAGATATCGATCTTCGAGCGCTATCATTAGTGAACTGACATCAGAACCATCAATGGTCACCAATATAACGTACGGCAGCGGCCTTTTCCTCTACGAGTATGGCAGAGTTATTCGTGGCAGCGCATTGACTCGGGGGCGGGCCTTCACCTGCCCGAACCCCGGAATCGAGCCAGGGTGGCCGGTGTCGCGCACAGCTCGCTCTTGTAGAATCTCGCCGACTCCGGGCTGCTTGTTTATGGAGCGAATGTGCCTAATAGCTCTGGGATGAAGAGGAAGTCGGAACTGGAGAGGGAGCGGTTGTGGACCTGGACGGCCAGGACGTTGACGCCCGGGGTCAGGTCGGCGATGTGGCCGCTCAGGTCGATGGGCTCGAGCGGGCAGGGGCCCGTGGGCGTGCTGGTGCCGCCGCAGGCCTCGTGGCTTGCCGTCGCCTGCTGGTCGTGGGCGGGAGCATCCAACCCATTCTCGCTATGGACCCGCACGCCGTTGAGGTAGGCGATGTAGCCGTCGTCGTAGTCTATCGTGAGGGTCAGGCCGGTCAATCGTGAGGGGTCGTCGATGAAGAACGGCCGGCGGGCGTACACGCTGATGTAGTTGCCCCGCATGTCGCTCAGGTCCGTGGCGATGCGCGACTCGTATCCGCTGTCGGTCTCATACCCGATGGGCGTGGGGCCGGCGAGCCACGCGCTATCATCGAATTCGAGCATGTTCCAGGCGGCCGGGGGCTCTTCGGTGCCTTTGAAGTATTGCCACTCGTCGCCTTCCACGACCAGTGGCTCGACCGTTCCGCACATGCCCTGGTAGACAAGCTGCCAATGGCCGGCCAGCTCGGCGTTGACCGGATGGCTCAATGTCACCCGGACCTCACAGAGACTTTCGATGTCGGGGATCTCGGATCGGATGTGCTTTACGGTCTCGCCCGAAACGAAATGCAGAGTGCCGCCGTCGAGGGGGCCGTCCTCTGTGTCAATTGTGTAATCCACCGTAACCTCGCGTGAGGTGAACGTGCTGAGACGAACCGGAATACCTGTCGAGAGCTCAGAGATGTCGCGGGCGTCACCGAGTGCGGCCAGGCCGATCCCCACCACGGCGGCCGGCGTGGGCAGAAACGGCGTCAGTCTATCTCGTTGCTCGGGATTCATCTGCGGGTCCCAGAGCGAATTGTTCGGGAAGTCCGTATCCGGAATGGTGAGGAAGTTGTTTCGAACGTCCATTTGGGCCAGATGAACGGTCCAGTCGTCCCAGGCCCGGCCCCAGACGTCCCTGCCGTTGAACAGGAGCAGGGAATCGCTGACTTTCAGGAAGCCGTCGTAGTCCCAATCGTAGTTGTCGCCGAAGCGGGCGCCGACGGCATTGGCCGTGCTGAGGCAGTGGACGGCGTTCACATCCGGCTCGCCGAATCCGCATTCGATGCCTTGTCCGCAGTTCAGGGCAACCGTGTCGGTGACGGTGGCAATCCGGGGCTCCGACCAGGCCATCGCGTCGTGAAAGATCGATTCGAACCAGCAGTGATGAACGTCCACGGGGCCTCCAGACCCCGAACCGGCGTCGACGCCGTCATCCAGCGCCCAGCCGATCAGGCAATTCGTGAGCGAGTGTACTCCGCCCGTGAGGTAGAGCGCATCGTTATCGTCATCGGCAAACGGGGCGGTCTCCGACGGGAACTCGATGAGCGCGCAGTCTTCGAGCGTAACGGCGCCCCCATTGTACTGGCCGGTCGTGATGCACTTCTGCACGAGGCATCGCGTCATCGTCAGGTAGGCGTCTTCGCCATGCCCGGCTTGGCCGTGATTCTCCACGAGAGAGCAATCCGTCAAGGTCAGGCGGGCCCCGTTGGCCAGATAGAACAGGCACTGGTTGTGCCGATGGCTGTGCCCGTGGTCCGGGTTGTGATCGAACCAGTCTGCATCGGCGCCGCTGCCTGTGAGGATCGCGCCGGTGAATTCACCGCGTGAGGTGCTGGTCTCGAAGACGAATCCGCCCCAGGGCTCCTTCCGGTCCCGGCAGGTGAAGACCACCGGTCGCTGCATGGTCCCGTTGACGACGATGCGACCGTCCACGGCGATCTCGACGTCGGGATCGATTACGATGACGCTGCCAGGGCCGATGGTCAGGGTCGCCTCGGATACGATGGTCAATCTGCTAGTGATGTGAATACGGGCGTTTGCTCCCCAGTCGGTCGAAGTGGTTATGTCCGTCGAGATCGTCCGCCAGTTCGTCGAGCCTTCAATGATGATTTGCCTGGTCGCCTGAAGCGAGTGAATCCCGGGGCTGTAGGTGATGATACTCGGCTCGGTCGCGGGCGGCAGGAAGACCGAGCCCACGCCGCGAAGCAGACGCAACGGGCAATCTTCGAAGCCCGTCGCCGTGATGAAACCGTTGACCCCGAGGCGATTCCCCGATGGGTCCTCTACCCGTGCGGTGACCGGGATCTCGAGTCCCATGGGGTATTCGACGGGGGTGACGATCTCAAGCCGGGCGCCGGCGAACTCCGCCGCGGCTGAGTCGATCACCCGGTAGGGCGTCCAGCGCGGCAGTCCCCACTCGGAATTGCCCCGGTCGCTCGCCCGCACGATGAATTGAACGAGCCGGCTCTCTTCGGCCCCGGAGGACCGTTCCCGTCGATGCACCTTCAACTCGTAATATTCCGGCTCATCGATCTCGATCCAAACGTCCGTGGCAATCGGTTTGCCGTTCAGCTCGGCTGTATGATCGAAACCTCCTTCCGTGCGAACCAGGAACGAGACGTGATCCTTATAGACCTCCGTGTCCTCGACGCCTTCGATTGAGATTGCCGCCTGTGCTAACGCGCTCGACAGGAGCAGACATAAGAACGAAGCGCAAAGCCGGGTAGCCAGCGGGCACGATTGGATACGTGGCGTCTCAGACAAGACCGCCAACCTCTGCGGGTACGTCATTGAGTCCCTCACACCGTAGAAGACGTCATACTCCAAGGGGATAGACCCTCTATCCGACAGGCTCATTTTACCATTTCAGAGGACGTTCGCCAAATAAAACGGGCCGGGCCATGTGGACCCGGCCTTGGGCAATGACGTTGTCGGCTGGAGGGGAATTAGTCCTCCAGATCGCTAAGCAGCCAGCGGTCCCCGTGCTGGGCGGCGATCGCTTTGAGTGTTATCGAGTTCTTCTGACCGTCTTCCTCGTACTCGAGCGTGCAGGGCACCGCCAGCATTTTGTTCCCCCGCGAGGGGATGAGAGTCGCCGGCCCGATGGAGACGATCCGCAGGAGTTTGACCGCGCTAAAGTTCTCCTTCACATCCGCAGCCGCGCCGGGGGGAACCAGCCTACGCGCGGCGTCATAGTCGCCGGCCTGGAAGGACTCGAAGAACTGGCGGACCACCGCCACCGCCACGTCCTCGTCACGAAGCTGCCCCTGGACCATGCCGAGATCTGTGCCATCGAGGTTGAGCGGCTCCGCGTTGGCCGGTGCCTCGTCGCGTGAACGCATGGACGCGTGCCAGCGACCGGGCTGGCCGTCGACGTCAAAGGCAGCCAGCCCCAGGGTGATGTTCCACTTCCGGCCGTTACGCTCGGTTTCGTACTGACACCGAACTTGGTATGGAGGCCGATCTTCATCTTCAATCGGCTCCGCCTCTCCGATGGAGATGATGTGCACGGGACGGATATCGTCGAACTGGGCGAACCATTCGGGTGGCAAGCCCCCGAAGAGCTTGCCGGCTTTGGGGTAGTCCTTTTGCGCCCAGGTTTCCAGAGCCTGGCGAACGACCTCCTCCGCGACCTCCTTCTCGGTCATGTTGCCTTGCGCCATCCCGACTTCCTGCGTCACCTGGTCCATGAGGATGGCGTCTTGCGGGAAATCCGGCACGAAGAGCCTGGGGTCCATCGCCTCGTTGTATTCCAGCACCTCGATGCCGTGGTGGAATACCCCTCCTTCCTCGCCACCCCAGTAATCGTCGACGCGCACGACGAACTTCGTGACCGGATTGACCACCAGAACCTGTTTGAGGCTCTTGTTCTTGCGGGTCACACGGAGAGTCATCAGCTTCGTATAGCGCGCGAGCGGATCGGTCTCCATGACGGCCTTACCGGCCTCGACCAGAGCATGGATCTCCTGCACGATGGTCTCGGGGTCGAATTGCTCCAGTCCCTCCAACCCGTACTCGGTGTTGGGCAGTCGCGAATACTGGTGCAGGTTTCGTCTTGGGCTATACCGGTTCAGAATGCCGTTTTCCCAGATCGTGATCATCGGGCCGTTGGGAGTTGGGTCCTCCTCCTGCCGAAAGCGAACCAGGTTCCCTTGCTTGTCGAACTCGGCCCAGAACTCGTCGTGACGGCGCTGCTGGAAGTAGGTTTGGATGTGAAAGGATCGCTTGCCTTGCATGGCTTCGACGGTTTGCACGAAGGCATACGCCGTCGCTCCCCCGTTGTGCCATATCCCGATCAATCCAATCCCGACAATGGAAAGGACCGCCGCCGCGGCGGCCAGCTTCATATGTGGACTTCTCATGACAATACTCCTGAAGCTCGGCTTCACTGCGACCGAGGGTTTATGCATTGTCTGTTCGTGAGCTCTCAGCACGGCGTCCAACACGACCTTGTCCGCGTGGGGATCAGTGCTGACGGTGGCTTTGTCAATGAATCGTCTTATGTTCTCTGCTGGTCTCATATTTCGATCTCACCGTTCAATAGCGATCGCAGTTTGTTCATGCCGTACCGGTATCGGCCCTGGACTGTGTTAATCGATGCGTCCTGGATCTCGGCGATCTGGCGGAAGGTCAAGTCGCCCTCCATGTACAGACCGATGACCTCTCGTTGCTCGTAGGGTATCCGGGCCATCGCCCGGCTCAGCCGCAGCAGTTCTTCGTTCAGGATGGCCCACTGCTCCGGGCCTCGGCCGCCACCGGGAACCCACGCCGCGTCCTCGATGTCGGAAGTCTCGTGTCTCTGCTGGTCCCGCCGCCGGTTGCGGATCCGGTTGGCAACGCAAGTCACCAGGTACTTCCGCAGGTTGCCGACGGGGCGAATCCTGCCGCCCGTCTGGGCGAAGCTCACGAACACGTCCTGCACGACGTCCTCGGCTGTGCTCGCATCGCCTACCAGTGAGACGGCCAGCTTGAGCAGATCGTTCTTGTACTTCTGGTAGATCCGCCGCAGGGCGTCTCTGCTGCCGCGTTTGAACTTCCAGATCAGGAGCCGGTCTTCCATCATCGAATGCAGCGAGCCACAGAAAGATCTTTCTTCCTCTATAACACACCAAGACCTGCTGTGTTAGTATCGGAAGATCAGACTTTTTCCATCAGTATTCCTGGCCGCCGCGCGCAAAAAGGGCCGAGCGCAACAGCCCGGCCCTGTGTACGACGTGATTTTGCATTGCGTCTACTTCTTGATCGTGAACGCGTACTCGTAGGTCTTGTCTTTGTCCAGGTCCTTGCCTTGGCAGTGCAGGACGAACCCATCGGTGGTTTTCTCGTATCGGAACGGTCTTCCGCTAAACGGGTCGTTCGGCGCCTCGGCGGGCAGGGCATTGGGCAGCTTGCCGGTCTTGGCTTTGAGCAGGTACAGATCGATGGCGACGCGGATTGCGTTGTAGCGCGCTTTGGACCTGGTCCATTGCGTACACATCGCCTCGCACGAGGGGACCAGTTGGGTCATTAGGACCGCATCCGGCTTTGATTCAAACTTGGCGTACACGCGTTCGAGTTGTGAATGCGCCTCGGGATACGGCAGGGCAAACGTGCCAGTGATTTCGTCCCAGTATTGAATCCAGGCGGCTCTGTTGATCTCAAAGAACCTCGCGTCGCCTGCCCGAATGTGTTCCAGGATTCTCTTTCGGAACGCCTCGTCGCCGAACTCGGTCTCCAATACAGAAGCCATTCGCTCCATGGTGATGGAGATCGCGCCGGCCTGTCGTTCCCCGTCCAGGGCCGGGCCAATCGAAAGGGGCAGGTCTTCAATCTTCGTCAGTTCGGTCTTCAGCCAGGTCAATGTCCCGGTATCCGGCGGCATGACCGACAGGACCTCGGTCATGCAGTCGTGGGCCACGGCATTGATCGCGATGCCCACGAGGTGGCTTATGAACAGGCGATCGTTGACGTGGGTGGCCATCTTGTGCAGGCTCAGGCACCGATCTAACGCCGTTCTGCAGTCGCCGTCTTGGGCGCGAATCCTGGCCTCGGCGACAACAAGCGTCGACAACTGTCTTAGCATTGCATAACGAGGAGGCATCAATTCGAAACCTCTGGCGTAGTTGATCCCCCAATCGCAATCCTTCACTTCGCAAGCGTCCAGCAGGGCGATGATGGCCTCGCGGTTCTTTTTGACAACCTTTCTGATCTCGTCATTGAGCTCTGTCCTGCCCTTGCGCAAGTCCGTCAGGACAGGATCCATTTCTGCGTCCACGCGGTACAGCCCGGCGGCCTTGTAGTAGAGCACCGCTGCATTATCCGGCGGGTATCCGAGTACAGAGGGGGGGGCAATCAGCGACATCAAGGACAGTAGCACGACTGTCATGCAGGTGAGAGGCGTTGATCTTCTCATGGTTTTCCTTTCTCAGCTTTCGCCGTCTTCAGCCAATTCTGTGAGCAATCTCCCGACGGACAAGCGGGCCGGCCGGGATTCCGAACCAACGAAGGTCTTTCGATACTGTTCCTCCAGGGCTTCCATTCCGCCGTGGCGATAGGCCGCGTTGAGCGAAACGAGGTTGAGCGTTTCGATACGCGCTTGTCCCGAAGGTTCAACCGCGACACGTTTCCGGTCGTGCACGACGCCGTGCCCGATCAGCAGAGTGGCCACTATCAGGGCCGCTGCTGCCGCAAGCTTCAGGGCCGGATGTCGGGTCGCTGTGGATCGAGATCCCTTCCGTGCTGCGATAAGCTCGCTCAAGATCGCGCCGTCGGTCTCCGTATTGATCTCAATGTTCAGGTCCGCTTGTTTGAGAGCCTGCTCGATGTTCTTTTCCGGTCTCATGGTTTCAGATCACCGTTTAATAGTGAGCGCAACTTCTCCAGGGCGTAACGATAGCGACCCTTAACCGTGTTGACTGACACGCCTTGCAGACGGGCGATCTGACGCATCTTCATTCCCGCCCGCAGGTGCAGGGTGACTACCTCCCGTTGTTCGTAGGGCAGCCTCCCGAGCGCGTCGCTCCATCGGTGCAATTCTTCGCCGTACGTGATCCACTGCTCGGGCGTGGCCGACTCGCAGACCACCGTCGCGGCTTCGTCCAGCCCGACCGTTTGTTTGCGCTGACGCGCCCGATTTCGATTGCGGGCGTTGTTGGCCACGCAGGTCAGCAGATAGCCCTTGAGGTTGCCGCTGAGTTTGAGCCGTTCCGCCGTTTGGGCGAAGGACACGAATACGTCGTGCACCGCGTCCTCAGCGTCACTGGCGTTGTGCAAGAGCAGGGCCGCTAACTTGAGCAGATCCGCCCGGTACTTGCGGTAGATGCGGCAGAGTGCCTCGTTGTCGCCGCACTTGAACTTCCAAATCAGCAGCTTGTCCTCAAGCATTGCCTAACGATTCTCCTAAGCTCAGGTCACCGTCACTTATACCACAATTGGCAGGTCAGTTAGGGTATGGAAAATTGCCGCTTTTGGGCGGAGGTTTTTGGGGCGCCAGGGGCGCATAAGGAAGGCCGAGCCTTTCGGCTCGGCCCGTGGATGGAAGGTCTGTGTCGTGGGATTCGCTACTACAAGGGTTCGTAGTCGGCGGGGATTTCAGGCTCGACATCCTCGGCCGACAGGTCTACGTTCCACTTGAACTGGTCCAGCGTCGACGTATGACGGATGTCTCCATCGTCAATAGCCTCGATTTCCACGAGGACGGGGTAGCCGGTCTCCACGTTGGCCCACAGCCGACCTTTGAAGCTCTTAAAGGGCAGGCCGCTCGCGTCCGTTGTTTCGATACCCTCACAGAGAACGCCGGCGATCATTTTGGGGTCCAACGCATGGTGTTCGAGGGCCAGGCAGCAGTTGATCAGGCCTTGGGGATCCG
>CBFDDG010000213.1:0-8182 GCA_965603505.1 uncultured Phycisphaerae bacterium
GCGCGTGGCTGCATCGCATCTATCCCGCCGCGCAGAAGCTGGCCGCGATGATTCGCTACTACCGCACGACGGAGGGCCCGCACTGGGTGCAGATGAACGCGTTGACGTTCGGCGAGGATGTGCCCACCGAGGCGCGTCGAGAGTTGAAGCCGGGCCGTTGCGACGGGCACAATCCCGCGTACACCGAGGCCTTCGACTTGGCCGGCGTGCGTGCGGCCGCGTTGCTGGCGCGGGCCGTCGGCGAGAGCGACGATGCGGCGGATTACGACGCGTTCGCCGAGAGGCTCGTGGCGCAGTACGACCGCGTCTACGGCTCGAATCTTGCCGACAAGTACGGCAGCTACTGCGTGCTGTGGCCCTGCCGGTTGTATCCCTTCGCTGCGGGCAAGGCGCACGAGCAATTCAAAGGTCTCGGTCCGCAGGCGCCGGAGAGCTGGCGCTATTTCCCGCCGGCCCGGGCGCACCAGAGCCTGTTAGCGGGCAGTCGCGAGGCCGGACATGGAACGCTTGATCTCCATCTCGATCATCCGCAGATGCGGCACTGGTACGCGTTCGATGAAGGCGGCAAGAGCGGCTCCGGCGGCTGGGGCCACCTGCGGACGACGTGGAACGGCAACATCGCCATGCCGCACGGCTGGGCCGTCGCGGAAGTGCACCTGCTGCTCCGTGACTGCCTCGTGTACGAGGACGGCGGACAAATTGTGTTGTTCGCCGGCATTCCGGAGAGCTGGTTCAAAGATCCGGCCGGGATCAGAATCAGGAACCTTCCGACGCATTTCGGCAGCCTCGACGCCGTGTGGGAGGTTGCCGGCGACGGCGCCATGCTCCGGCTCGATGGCCGGGCCGCACCGCCCAGAGGGTTTCTGCTGGTCCTGCCGGATTTGTTGAGGCCGAACGTATCGACGGCGGGAGGATCCGTCAAAACAACGAAACGTGGATTCGTATTGCCTGCCGGAACGAAGCAGGCACGCATTCAATTTGACTCGTAAGGAGGAAAACCCATGAGGAACTGCGCAAGATGTGGCGTGTGTTTCGGTGCCCTGATTGTTCTGAGTCTCTCTTGCCTGGCGGTTGCGGCAGAGCCGTCGGTGGAGCTGCTGTGGCCCGGCGGCGCGCCGGGGGCGAAAGGCGAGGCCGACGGTGACAAGCCGACGCTGACGATCTATCTGCCGCCGAAAGACAGCGCGACCGGCGCAGCCATTGTGATCTGTCCTGGCGGCGGGTACGGGCATCTGGCCATGGACCATGAAGGCCATCAGATCGGGCAGTGGCTCAATTCCTTCGGCGTCGCCGGCTTCATCCTCAAGTACCGCCATCGCAACAGCGGCGCCGGCTACGGGCATCCCGCGCCACTCCAGGATGTGCAGCGGGCCATTCGCACCGTCCGCAGCGGGGCCGGCCAATGGGGTGTCAACCCGCAGCGCATCGGCGTTCTCGGGTTTTCCGCGGGCGGGCACCTGGCCTCCACGGCGCTGACGCACTTCAACGACAAGGTCTATGATCCGCGGGATGATATCGACAAGGCCGGGGCTCGGCCCGATTTCGGCGTGCTGATCTATCCGGTGATTTCGCTGATCGAGCCGTATACCCACAAAGGCTCGGGGCGCAACCTGCTCGGCACGAATCCCGACGAGGCGCTGCTGCGCAAGCTGTCCAACGAGAAGCAGGTGACACCCGAGACGCCGCCGACCTTCCTGCTGGCAACGTGGGAGGACAAGGCCGTGCCGGCCGAGAACAGTCTCTACTTCTATCTGGCTTTGCGGGAGAACAAGGTGCCGGCGGAAATGCACGTCTTCCTCAAGGGCCCGCACGGGTTCGGATTGGGCCAAAGCCTCGGGGCCGTGTCAGCCTGGCCGACGCTCTGTGAGAGCTGGATGCAGGAAATGCGGTTCCTCAAGCATCCGTCACCATAAATGACGATCGAACGGACGTGTGAATAGGTTCCCAAATCGCGTGGAATGGTCTTTGAGGAATCCTGATGCTTAGCCGAATCAACATAACAATCGTCGTAGTTGCAGGCGTGGTGTCCCTGGCGTGCTCGGGAGTCATCCTGGCCGATGAGCCGCTGCGGGCGGTCTCGACGTTTCACTGCATCGGACTCTATTGGAGTCCGCCGGATGGGGCGGCGGAGAATGTGTGCGCCGTGCGGTACCGGCGGGCCGGTTCAGAGCAATGGAATCAGGCCTTACCGCTCTGGTTCGATGCGAGGGAATCAGAGGAATTGCCGGCCGAGCATCGCCGGCAGTACCGCGGCAGCATCGTCAATCTCACGCCGGGAACGGAGTACGAGATCGAGTTGTCCCTTGAGAAAACGCAGCGGCGAGCGTCGCAGCATGCGCGGACTTGGGATGAGCGTTTCCCAATCGGCGAGACCGTGATGGTATCCGACGGCGACGCGCCGCTGGTCGTTGACAAGTCCGGCTCGGCGCAAGGTTACACGCTCTATACGCACGCAAAAAGCCGCCAGACGGCTACGGTTGATGTGCGGAACGGACACGCGCAATGCGTTGAGGTCCGCGCCTCGTACGTCATCCTTCGCGGCCTGACGCTCCGGAACGCACAGCAGCATGGGATACGAATTTTCCGGGGCTGTCACGACGTGGTCATCGAGGGCTGTGATATCAGTGGCTGGGGGCGAATCTTGGACGACGGCTGGGGCCGCAATCTCGATTCGGCCATCTACTCGCGCGAGGCGGACCTGACGCGCGTCATCGTGCAGCGCAATCGCATCCATCATCCGCGTGGCGACTCCAACAACTGGCGAGAGAATCGGCCGCGCGAGGGCAAGCGCGAGTCCTATCATCCTGAAGGGGCCCAGGCCGTATACTTCAGCAACAGCGAAGGCAACCACGTGATCCGGTACAACACCGTCTGGTCCGACGACGAGCACCAGTACAACGACATCTTCGGGGCGGCCTCGAACTTCAGCGTACGCGGCTTTCCGAACCGCGATTCCGACATCTACGGCAACCTGCTCAGCCACTGCTGGGACGACACGATCGAGTCCGAGGGCGCGAACTGCAACGTCCGCATCTGGGGCAATTACAGCACCGAGTGCTTCGTCGGCATCGCTTGCGCAAGCACCTCGATCGGGCCGCTGTACGTGTGGCGCAACGTCAGCGACGTGATGCGCGTCGCGCCGGGCGAATGGAGCGGCGGATTCCTGAAGACCAGCGACAAGATGGGCGGCGGGCGGATCCTCGTGTTCCACAATACGATCCTGCAGCCCGCGCGGATTGTCGATGGTGAAAGGACCCTCGTGGGTGCGCGGCTGGGCCTCGGGTGGGGCGGCCCGATGGTCAACGTCACCAGCCGCAACAACATCCTGCACGCCAGATCGGTGGCCATCCGCGACCGCGCCGCGGACGCGCTCGCCGATTACGATTACGACCTGTACACCGGCGACCTCCAGGCCCCTGACCGGCACGAAACACACGGGATCGAAGCCGAGCCGGTCCACGTCGACAACTGTGGAATGAACGAAAACAAAGGGCTCTTCTGGCTGTCCCCGGGTAGTGCGGGCTACGATGGGGGCGTGCGGCTGCCGAACTTCAACGACGTGTATGAAGGCGAGGCACCGGATCCCGGCGCGCATGAGGCGGATACACCGCCCATGGAATTCGGAGTCGATGCGCACAGACAGTGACACGTAATGAGTCCGACAGGTCCATCGCCGCGAAGTCTATACATTCAATGACATCGTCGGTATGGCGGTTTGATCCTGATCGCCAGCCGGGCGTTCCATGTGCGTTTTACGATTGCGGGGCCTCGGTGGTGAGGTCGTTCTCTGGCTTCGATTGCGTCGGCTCGGAGGTCTCGGCTTGCGGATCTGTCCAGATGGGGACCGGTGTGTAGCAGCGCGGCGCGGGCAGATTCACCGAACGGACCTCGAACGGCGCCGGCGTGGAAGGCGCCTCCGCGAGCGGATCGTCAGACAGCTCTCCAGGTTCCCCGTCGATTCCGAGGAAGAAATTCGCGACCTTCCGGTAGTCCTCGGCGCCGTTGCAGGTCGGGTCGTACTCGAAGATCGTCTTTCCGTAGCTGGGGGCCTCCGCCAGCTTGATATTCCTTCGGATGAAGGTCGGCAGTATCTCGGCGTCGGACCACGCGCTGTTCGAGCCGCGAGCGTTGCCGAGGAACCGCTCGATATCCGCGCGGACTTCGTTCGGCAGCGAGGCGCGGGTGTCGTGCATGCACAGCAGCACACCGGTGACCTTGATGTTCGGATTGATCCGCTTGTTGACCAGATCGACCGTCTGGAGGAGTTTGCCGAATCCCTGGAGGGCAAGAAAGTGCGGCTGCAGCGGGATCAGGACCTCCTGGGCGGCGGCCAGGGCGTTGAGCGAGAGCAGCCCGAGCGACGGCGCGCAATCGATGAAGCAGAAATCGAACCGATTCTGACTCGCCTGCATGGCCTCGCGCAGGACGATCTCCCGACCGACGACGTTGACTAATTCGCTCTCGGCCCCGACGAGGTTGATGTTGGCCGCCAGGAGCCACAGGTTGGACCGCACGAACATCAGACTGGACTCGAACGATGCGGACTCCGTCACGACCTCGTAGGAGCCGACACGAACCGCCTGGGGCTCGACACCGAGATGGATGGTCAGGTGGGCCTGGGGATCGAGATCGATGACGATTACCCTCTGCCCGGCGGCGGCCAGGGCGGCGGCCACATTGACGGCCGTCGTGGTCTTCCCGACCCCCCCCTTCTGATTCACCACCGCAATCGTTCTCAATTTGTCACCCCACTACTGTCCAATCTTCCGGCCGGCGGCCTGCAGCTTCTTGAGGACGGAATCGAGCACGCCGTTGACGAACGGACCGGATTTCTCCGTGCTGTACTTCTTCGCCAACTCAATGGCCTCGTTGATCACCACCTTCGGTGGCATCCCCGGGCACGACGTCAACTGGTAGACCGCCAGTCGCAGAATACTCCGGTCCACCGGCGATAGACGCGAGAATTGCCAGTGGATCGTCGAGCTGGTGATGAGATCGTCACTCTCGGCAACTTTCGTCCACGCGCCGTTCGTCCATTCCCAGGCAAGCTGGCGCGTCCGCGAGTCGTCTTCCATCTCATGGAAGAACTCAGCCATCAGACGCGGCAGCAACTCGGAGCCCTGCACGTCAAGCTGATAGAGGGCCTGCATGGCGAGTTCTCTGGCCTTCGATCGTTTATCCATATGTACTCGAGAACGAGCGCCGCCGCACGGAAGGGCGGTATTGCCACCCACGCAGCGCGCAATCCATATCCTCGGAGCAACTGTGCCGGCCTGCTCCGGGCGGCCTTCAGGGGTCTCCAGCCTACTGCATCTGCTCCGTGACATGGGCCATTTCCATGGCGGTTGTGGCGGCGTCGGCGCCGGCGTTGCCCATCTTCGTGCCGGCCCTTTCGATCGCCTGTTCGAGGCTCTCGCAGGTTAGGACGCCGAAGACCGTGGGCACTCCCGTGTCGTAGTTGATTTGCCCGATGCCGCGAACGACCTGCTGACAGACGGCGTCATAGTGGCCGGTCTGCCCGCGGATGACCGCGCCAAGGCACAGGACGGCGATGTACCGGCCGCTTTCCGCGAGCTTCTTGGCTGCAATGGTGATCTCGCAAGCGCCCGGCACCCAGACGACGCGGATCTGCTCGTCGGCGGCGCCGTGTCGCTGCAGGCAATCGATCGCACCGCCGAGCAGCTTTGACGTCACGAACTCGTTGAACCTGCTGACGACGATGGCATACTTGCCCTTGCCCGCCGCAATCCGGCCCTTGATTTCCTCGATCATAGTCCTGCCTCTCCAAAACAATGCGTGGCACATCGTCCGCATTCACTGAGCCGGCCCTGCCGCATCACGAACTGCCATACGCACATTATAAGACCCTTGGCAGCCCGTATCCAGAAAAACACCGAATCGGATGCGGACCATGCGGCAAAGACCGCCGTTTCATCGCGTTAAACACAAGGATTGTAAGGGCTTATCGCTCGGTTGACCAGCAGAATCCCCATGGGGGCAAAAACAACCGCCTCGATCGGCAGAAAACGCTAACGAACGGGCACTTGGCGGGCGATAACGCCCTTGTGTAAGGACTGGTACGAATCTCTGGAGGCAGTTGCCCATATGCTGTTTGATGGTGCCGAATTCGGGCCCTATGACAGGGCTGAACGCAATGCACGCAAGGCCTACGAGTTGTACGAAGACGGCAAGATGACCCAGGCCCTGACGGAGCTGGAACGGGCGCTGGAGGTCAATCCCACGAATAGCGCATGGCACTTCAACAAGGGCCTGACGCTCGATGCCATCGGCAGGTTCGATGAGGCGATCGCCGAGTATGAAATCGCCCTGCAACTGAGCCCCAGCGATCTGGAGATTCTCAACGCATTGGCCGTGGACTACACCCGCACGGGACTGTACGACAAGGCCCTCCGCACATTCGAGTACATCCAGGATTTGGATCAGGGCTTCGAGCCGTGCTACTGCAACCGGATCATCACGTACGCGGAGATGGGCCAGCACGACCTGGCCGAGCAGATGTTCTACCTCGCCCAGCAGATCGATGAGGAGTGCCCGCTGTGCTACTACAACATCGGCAATAGTCTCTTCGCCCGCGGCGCTCATAAGAAGGCCGTTCGCTGCTGGCTGCGTACGGCTGAGTTGGAGCCGACGCATCCACAGATCAACTACCGAATCGCCCAGGCCTATTGGTCGGACGGCGACCGCACCCGCGCCCGCGAGCACTTCCTCGCGGAGCTCCGCGTCAATCCGGGCGACGTGGACGCCATCATGGATTTCGCCCTGCTGTTGCTCGAAACGGGCGACCTGGACTCGGCCACGGAGAAATTCCGCCGCATCCTGGAACTCGACCCGGACTTCGCCCCTGCCCTGTTCTATCTGGGCGAGGTTGCGCTCGATCACAACGACCGCACCAAGGCCGTTGGTCTGTTCGAGGAGGCCCTGTGCAAAGATCCCGCGCTCGCCGGACCGCACTTCCGATTGGCCCAATGTGCGTTGATGGACGACCAGAACGAGAGGGCAAGAAGCCATCTGCTGGCGGAGTTGGATCGCGAGAGCGAGAGCGCCGATACGCTGGTGTCCATGGCCTCGATGTTCCTGACGATCGACGACCCGGACCACGCCACGCAGTGCCTGCTGCGGGCCGTGGGGCTGGACATGCGCAGCCCCGACGCCTACTACTATCTCGGCGTCACCGCCGCCAACAAGGGCCAGTTCACCGACGCGGGCCGGTTCTTCACGCGCGTCCTCGAGCTGGATGGCAACCATACTGGCGCGCTGCGGGACTCGGCCTACACGTATCTTGCGGCCGGGCAGGCCGAGAAAGCGGTCGGCCGGATCGCCCGGGCCCGAGCGTTGCTGCCGGAGGATTGCGAGCTTCGCATGCTCGACTACAGCGTTCGCCTGCTCCAGGTCTTCGGCCGTGTGCGCCGCGGCGTATCCCGCCTGGACCCGTGCCGCATACTGCGGCGGCTTCGACCTCGATCCTGAACCGGCCGGCAGCGCAGAGGTACATTCAGCGACCTGCCTTCGGTAGGACGGGACCGTCGAATCACGCCTTCGGGACACAACTAATGCCCCCCCATTTTACCCAAACGATCCTTTTGGCCCTTCCTATTTTGACTCGGTACGGCCCAGCAGTGCCTGCCGGGCAATTCCCCAGTGAAGCAGGAGGCATATTCCAGCCCGGGGCGGTCCCGCAAGCACCTTCGCAGGCTTTGCCTGCGGAGGTGAGCTACGCCTTCGGGGCGTGGGGGGGGGGTGCACGACAAGAAAGTGGCGGGTCAGGATAAGAAGGATGTCATTGCGAGGAGGCGTACGCCGACGAAGCAATCTCCGAGAAAGCCAGGGGTTGAGAGGGTTCCCAAACGCGAAAGGATGCGTTTGGGGTCCCAGATTGCCACGCCAGCCTTCGGCCGGCTCGCAATGACATCCGGGGCGTTTGCCACGATCTTGTCGTGCACCCTTTGGGGCGTGGCGGGCGGTTTTTTCTTTTGTCAACGCGAGATGGGCGAATATAATACCTTGTCCGGAAAACTCGGGGGCTGTGGCCACGTATCCAACACGCGTCTAATGTCCCGGCAAGGTCCGGACGACCAAGAGCACGCACACCAGGCTGGTCCGGGTGTGTCGTGCCGGTGTCCGGCCGAGTGGCGGAATGGCAGACGCTGGGGACTTAAAATCC
>CBFDDG010000214.1:0-8174 GCA_965603505.1 uncultured Phycisphaerae bacterium
GGCGGATCGTTGACCGCCCCGACCGTCATTGTGACCGTGGCGGTGTCCGTGCCGCCGTTGCCGTCGTCGGTCGTATAGATGAAGCTGTCGACGCCGTGGAAGTCGGCGTTCGGCGTGTAGGTCACATTGCCGCCGTTGTTGACGACGGCGCCATTCGATCCCTGGGTGACGGAGGCCACCGTCAGAGTATCGCCGTCGACGTCGGTATCGTTGGCCAGGACATCCACGGTAACCGGGGTATCCTCATCGGTCAAAGCCGCATCGTCGTTCGCCACCGGCGGGCTGTTGGGGAGGCCTGCCACCTGTACGGTGGCCGTATCATAAGCGGTCAGCTCCTCATAATTGCCGCCAGTGAGGCCGTTGTTGCCTGTGGCCATCCCCGTGTTTACGACGGTGCCGGCGGTACTCATGGTCACGAGGGCTGTGCCCGTGGCTGTGCCGCCTGAAGCCAGATCGTCCGCCTGGCCGTCACCGTCCAGGTCGTCGAGACCCATGAGAGATACGGCGAAGTCGTCCAAGGCGTTTCCCGGGGTTCCATTATCATCGCTTAGTACAACGCTGTAGAGATCTGCGGTACCTGGATTGCTGATTGTATAGCAGTACTTGACGGTGTCGGCGAAAGTTACGTCGAGCTCTTCAACGGCTGAGAAGCAACTTCCGCCTTCCGTTGTGACCTTCTTCACGATTTCCAGCAGTGGCTGACCGGCGCCGCCGACGTCCTGTATGTCGTTGAAGGGAATGGTCTGTGCTCCCGTGCTGATCGTGCTACCGCTGGGCAGGGCCGTCGCGGAGTTGAGTCCCGCCTGCAGGTTCCCTGTCGGATCACTACCCGACTGACACTCGAGCTGAACGTCGATGCGAAGGACCACGCTTTCCCCCGCTTCGAGGTCATCAACATCGATCACCGCCACTAATTCACTGTCACCCTCAAAAAGCGGCCCCGTCAGGGTCTCCGAGACCAGGGAGGCGGAACTTCCTCCATCATCGTTGAAGGCGGAATCCAGACCATAGAATCCGGCGCCGGGATTCGCGCCGGTCCCATCATCGCCATTCTCGACAAGACCGTAATTGATGCCGATCCCGGCGATTTCGCTGTGAGCGACGCCCGGCTGTCCCGTGGTGTTCGCCAGGAATCGGAACTCCAGGCGAGCGGACTGAACCGGTTCAGCCGTTGTCGTCTTCATGTCGATCTTGACCAGATAGGTGACGATCTGGCCGCACTCGAATTGCGCTCCCTGAAGCGAGTTGGCAATGTCATAATAATCGCCGACGGTTCCATCATTGTAGGCGCCACCGCCTGTACTGCGCCCGTAGGTGTATGGCGCTGCGGCGGTGAGGTCAATTGCGGCGAAATCGGCACCAGTGCCTGACGCCGCCTGCGCGTTGAGAAGCAGTGCGGCAAGAAAACATAGAGCCGTTCGCTGGCGAATCTGCACACAAAAAGACAAGACCGAGAGAGGGACCGCTACAGTTTTCATCACCATGTCCTCCACCAAGAGCCCGAGGGCTTAGACAGACCTACTTTCGCTCATCCGTGGGCATGGTTCTCCTCCAAACACAATCGCTCCCTATCTATATCATTATATATCCGCGCGGCGCGGGACATCAAGTACAAAACCTCCCTGTTATTCGCTAATCTCCGTGGCGCGTCGCAGGGCACCCGCGTCCAGAGATCCCGGCACTGTCGCACATGACAAACAACAAGCTCAGACCAACCGCCTACACACTCGCCTTCGAAGAAGGGTCGCGGATCCAAGCTCCCTCCTCTTGGCCGATAGGAGGCACCATAGAGGGATCGCTGTTCGCAATAACGTCCGATAATACTCATTTCCAAACAGCGGATTCCAGGCAATTGTCGTCGGCATGCCTCGTCTGAACGTGATTCCCTCAAGGGAAGACTCGCGTGAGCAGAAGCTTCTTATCGCGCAACGTTCTCGCCTTCTTCCCCGCCAGCCCAACAGGAGGTTTCATAATCACTATGGCCCGGCTTGCCTTTGCCACGTCTGCGCCCGCTCTTCAGTCAGGGAAGACAACTCGTACAAAATACGTACTTTTACGTAAGAGTATTGTGGCTCTCCGATGTAGTGCGCCCCTTAAAGCAAGGCAGTCTTATACAGCGGCGCGCGTGATAGACACGGCCGCGACTTCACCTTGTGTTCGGCAATGCAATGCCGAATAGATTCGTTGTTCGTCGTGGTACGTTGCGGAGGCCTACTCAGTTAGAGCCGGAGGAACGGGGGCGCTCCGACGACTCAAAAAGGGGAAGGACAGACGAGGGACGCTCCATGTCAGACGGGGTAAGCAGGACCGGGGGTGTCGCAGTCTTGGTCCGCCAGCCGCCGCAGTTCTGCGCCGTCCTTCACAGGTGCTTGGCAAGAGGAGAGCCTGATGTCTGCCCACCGTCGTCCGTTGCCTTTCCAGCAGCGGCACCTCGCAAATAGTCCTGCGTATCAGTCACGCATGGTCGTATAATGCAGGTACGATAGCAGAGAGCCTATGAGAGATCCGATGTTTGACGAACCCTCAGAGACGCAGGTACTTCTCGAACGGGCCCGCGCCGGCGATGCGGAAGCCATCGACCGGCTCTTCCAGGGCCATCGGGAGTACTTGCATCGGGTGATTGCGCCGAGGCTGGCGAGCCGGCTGCACGCCCGAGTCGACGCCTCGGACATCGTGCAGGAAGCCGAGGCGGTGGCCGCCCGGCGAATGAGTGACTACCTCCAGCGGCAGCCGGTCGCGTTTCGGCTGTGGCTGCGCCAGATCGCCCAGGACCAGTTGCTGATGGCCTATCGGCGTCACATCGGGGCGGAGCGGCGGACGGTGATGCGGGAGGTCCCCCTGCCGGAGCAGTCCTCGCTGGAGCTGGCGCGGCAATTAGTCGACAAGGGCCCTTCCCCCAGCCAGCAGGCGGTCCGGGCCGAGCAGGTCCGTACCATTCGCCAAGCCCTGGCGCGCTTGTCGACGGACGACTGCGAGCTTGTGATGATGCGGAGCCACGAGCAACTTTCGTTCGAGGAGATCGGCTACGTGCTGCGGATCGAGCCGGCCGCGGCCCGGAAACGGTACGGGCGGGCACTGCTGCGCCTGGCCAAAATCGTTCACGACATCGGCCTGACAGAGTCACAGATATGACACATGACGAGCCCCATCGCGACGAGGACATCGAAGCGGCGGTGGCCGACATCGCCGAGGAATTCCTCCGTCGGATCGAGCGGGGTGAGGACCCGGACGTCGAGGAGTACGTCCGTCGTTACCCTAAGATGGCCGGGGTGCTTGGCCAGGTGCTGCCCGTCCTGAGGATCGCGGGGGCCACGGATGCCGTCTGGGATCGAGAAGGTGAGGCGGCTGGGCCGGACGGCCGGGTGGATCGAGTGCTTGGTGACTTCCGGATCCTCCGCGAGATCGGTCGCGGCGGCATGGGCGTCGTGTATGAGGCCGAGCAACGTTCGCTGGGGCGGCGCGTGGCTCTGAAGGTGCTGCCGTTTGCCGCCGTGATGGACCATCGACAGCTTCAGCGATTCAAGATGGAGGCCCAGGCCGCGGCACAACTGCACCACACGAACATTGTGCCGGTCTACTCCGTGGGGTGCGAGCGCGGCGTCCATTACTACGCGATGCAATACGTGGACGGGCACTCCATTTCCACGGTGATTCGCGAATTGCGCCGGCTCTCCGGGCTGGAGGGCGCCGATACCGGTTCGGCGGAGGGACCGGTGTCGCACCTGGCCAACGATTTGACGTCCGGACGCTTCGCTGCTGGGACCGCTCCCGGGACAAATCTGCCGGCGACTCAGGCGCAACCGGGCACGGGCACGGTGAGCAGCACTCTGGGCGCCGTTGCTTCTTCCGGCTCCACACAGAGCCCGGCGTATGTGCAGTCTGTCGCTCGCCTGGGTGTTCAGGCGGCTGAAGGTCTTCGACACGCCCATGACATGGCCATCGTGCATCGCGACATCAAGCCTTCGAATTTGCTGCTGGATGCGCGGGGGCATCTGTGGATCACGGATTTCGGCTTGGCCCAATACCGGACCGAGAGCGGCGCGACCCTGACCATGCCGGGTGACATCCTCGGCACGATGCGCTACATGAGCCCGGAGCAGGCGGCCGGACGATCCTCTCTGCTGGACCATCGGACGGACATCTACTCTCTGGGGGCGACGCTCTACGAACTTCTGGCCCTTCGCCCCGCCTTTCCTGCGCGGGAGCGTCACCAGTTGTTGCGAGGCATTGAGGCCGAGGAGCCGGGGGCCTTGCACCGGCTTAATCCCGCCGTCCCCGTGGACCTCGAAACGATTATTCGAAAGGCCATGGCCAAGGACCCGGCCGGACGCTATGCCTCTTGCCGGGAGCTCGCGGACGACCTGCACTGCTTTCTCGATCACCGGCCGATCAAGGCCAAGCGTCCCAGCCTCGTCGAACGCGCGGTCAAGTGGTCCCATCGGCACCGGTCCCTGGTCGTGACGGCTCTGCTGTTCATGGTCGTCGCCCTCGCTACGCTATCCGTGAGCACGGCCTTGATCTGGCGCGAGAAGGCGCGTACGGAGGCCGCTTTGGACCAGACCGAGGTCCTTCGCATGCGCGCGCAGTCCAACTATGAGAACGCGCGGAATGCGGTGGATGAAATGACCCGCGTGGTGGAGAGGCAATTAGCCGGTCCGACCGCCGTCGGCCAGACGCGGGCAGAGCTGCTGCTGAAAGCGCAACGGTACTACGAAGGCTTCGTGGAGGCAAACAGCAAGGACCCGGAGGTGCTCGAGGAGACCGCTCGATCCTGCCGTCGCGTGGCGGACATCCATATGAAGCTCGGCCAATACGACGAAGCAGAGCAGACGCTGCAGAATGCCATCGATTTGTTCGGGAGACTCGTCTCAGAGCCTCGCGATCCGAATCAAAGCGTCCTGCTCGCGGACCTCTACGTAGCCCTGAGCGACGCACATCAGAAGCAAGGCGATCTGGGTCGAGCGGAATCTGCGTACCGGTCCACGATCGATGTTCTGCAGGTTGTACCGGACCAATCGTCCGTCATGCCGGATGCACGATGGAAACTGGCGGCGGCGTACAGAGAGCTGGGCAACCTGCTGCCGGCGAGCGGCAGGTCGGCCGAAGGCCTCGAACTGTACGAGCGAGCGGTGACTCTCGAACGCGATCTTGCGGAGCAGTTCCCCGAGAAACTGAACTACCAGACGAATTTCGCCATCGACCTTGCCCAGTTGGGCCAGAAGTTGGCCGGGGCGGGGCGCTTAGCACAGGCAACGTCGGCGGCGCAAGAGGCCGCGCAGCACTTCGAGCAAGTCCATACCACTTTTCCGGATCGGCTGGGCGAGCAGTGGGAACATGTGCGCGCTCGCGCGATCTTTGCAGAGTTGCTATATCAGACGGGGAATGTCCCTGAAGCCAATCAGCAGATCGATGAAGCGAAGGCGTTTCAGCAGAAGTTATTGGCCGGTCGCGGCGACGACCCTCTCCTTCGGTGGTATCTGGCGTGGAACCAGATGGTATTGTTCAATGCTCTGAACGGGATGGGCCGCCCCGACGAGGCGACGGAGGCCTGTCGTCTTGCGATCGAGCTCAAGCGGGCCACGGTCGCCAGCGTGCCGGAAGAGCCGGAATACCAGAGGAGTCTCGCCGCGGACCTTCAGCAACTGGGCGTCATCTGGATGGACGGGGGCCAACTTGATCGGGCCGAGCAGGCCCTCAACGAGGCAAGAGACTTGTGCGAGCGGCTGGTCGAGAATTTCGTCAGTCGGTCGGACGATCAGCTCACGCTCGCCCGCGTGTATATCAGCCTTAGTGACATCCTGCGGCGGACGGGCCGAACCGCCCCGGCCGAGGACGCCTTCCAGCGGGCCTGGCAGCTTCAGGAAACGGTGGCCTCTCAGTCCCCCGACTCCCCGCACTGGGGCTGGGGTGTCATTGGCGTGTCGGGCCGCTCGTCTCTGCGCGAGAACTACAGGCTGATGGGCGAGATGCTGGCAGGATTCGGAGACTACGGGCGCGCCGGGGCGGCGTTTGCCGGTGCCACGGACATCGGCCCGAACGACGTTTATTGCTGGCACATGCGGGCGCTGACGCAATGTGCCGCCGGCGACTCCGAGGCGCATCGGTCCACCTGCCGCGAGATGCTGGCCCGATTCGGTCAAACGCAGAGCAACTACGCCGCCTCGCGCATCGCCTGGAGCTGTGCCCTAACGCCCGATGGGCTCGACGACTGGAGTGCTGTCCTGAGCCTGACGCAACGATTCGTGGGCGGCGACATCCGAAGTGGAAACAGCATCGGTGCGGCCTTATGGAATCTCGCGAGCAAGGTGTTCGCCGATGGTGTCTCTTTGTGTGAGATCCCCTGGCACACGACGGCGGCGGGAGCATCGCTCTACCGCGAGGGACGCTACGAGGAGGCCCGGCGGGTGATGTCCCAATCCGTCGCGAGATGGGGAATCGGACAGCCCTTTACGTACGACTATTCTCCGGCATACGCCTGGTGCTTTCTGGCGATGACCTGCCATCAGCTCGGGCAAGAGGCCGATGCCCGGGCGTATCTGGATCGAGCCATTGGCCGGACGAACCGCTACGTTAGTGAAGACGCCGCCTGGCAGAAGAAGGCGACCCTGCACGTCCTGCTCGGCGAAGCCCGGACGCTGCTCGATTCCGAACAATAGCAACTCTTCGAGAAAACACCCACTTCTCTCAGTCACAAAGCCGCTCCCTTTGCAGGCAGATAGGTAGCGGTTTTGTCAGAGATAACACAGTCATTTCACTCGGAACATGACGACATGGACTTCTATTGAGAGGAGCAGACAATGAATCGTAAACGCACGAAGTCGTTGGGCACGATGGTGACCATACTCGTATTGATGACAGCGCTCGCAGCTTGGCCCGACGATGCTTTGACGCCGATTGCGGACGCCGGTCGCGACCAGCGCATCTATCGGCCCGGCGAACTCGTGACCCTGGACGGCAGTGCCAGTTTCTTGCCCGACCCATGCGGCCCGGGCGAATTCCTGTGGACGCAGGTTGCCGGTGAGCCGGTCGAGCTTTGCGATCCGAACACAGCCGGGCCTTCGTTCGTGCCGCTCATTGAAGGCGAGTACACGTTCGAGTTGGTGGTCATGCAAGGGCCGTCTCCCAGCACACCCGATGCGGTGGTCGTTAGCGTCGGATCGACGCCGACCGCCGCGGCGGTTCATCTGTGGCCGGTCGATGACGGGGGAAACGGTCATGCCTACCAGACGCTGGCTGTGCCCATGCTGATCCCATGGACCTCGGCAAACCAGGCCGCCACCAATGCGGGCGGATACCTGGCCACAATCACCTCGCAACAAGAGAGCGACTTTGTCTATGGGCTCATCAGCGCCGATGGCGCCCAACTCTTTGTCCAGATGATGGGCAATTACTATGGCCCGTGGCTTGGGGGGTATCAACTGCCCGGCGCCTCGGAGCCGGCGGGCGGCTGGGTCTGGGTGACCGGCGAGCCCTTTGAGTACACCGCCTGGGCTGTCGGGGAGCCGTCCCAGACGGCCGGAGCCCTCAACGAGGATCGGCTTCATTACCTGGGCCATGGAGGACCGGAGCCTGTATGGAACGACCAGGTCAACTCGCTGAACTTCGGCCCGATGTCCTACGTCGTGGAGTACGACCCGGTGACTTCTGAGGCGGAGGATGCCGCGGCCGTCTCTGCTGGTTTCATTGAGAGCAACCATGGCGGCTATTCCGGCACTGGATATGTCCGGCTCGATGGCGGTGCCGACAGCGCGATTCGGTGGTCCATACACGTCGGCATGGCGGGACCGAGGAGCATACGCGTGCGATATGCCAACGGCTCATCGCAAGAAGGATCGATGCAGGTCCGCATCAACGGCGCCGTGACCGACGCCAATCTGCCCTGCCCGAGCACCGGCGCCTGGGACCTGTGGGAGACCGCAGCCGTCACCGCCTACTTCAATCCGGGTGAGAACACGGTGGAACTGCTGATCCCCACGGACTGCGCCGGGCTCAACATTGACGGTCTCACGATCTTCGACAACAGCACCAATCTCGTCCTGAACAAGAGCATCACGTTCTCGCAAGACAGCCCTTCAACTCCGGCGGCCTATGCCATCGACGCCGATCCAACCACCTGGTGGAGGGCAGACGGCCTGCCCCAGTGGCTCGAGGTCGATGTGGGTGACGTGTACGAT
>CBFDDG010000215.1:0-8166 GCA_965603505.1 uncultured Phycisphaerae bacterium
GCCGACCACGATCAGCTTGAGGTTCCGCAGGACGGTGAAACGGAAATGCCTGTTCACAATCAGCATGTTCCGAATCTGGTAATACTGCTTCCAGTCAAACGCATCGTTTTGGGGCTGAGGATGGAAGACCCTGCTGTCGACCACCGTGTACAGGTTGAACCTCCCGGCCGCTCGCCAGAGGAAATCCTTCTCGTCACCCTTGATGAAGAACTCGCTGTTGGGCAGACCGATCTCGCGGATGACCCGGGCCGGGATCAGTGTCCCGTTGAACGGGCAGATCCAGCGATAAAGACCGTCATGGACCCGGTCCCGGACCTCGGACAGTCGCCAGTGGTAGACCCCTATCTTCGGGCTGCCGCCGGCCGAAAGTTCCTGCAGGGGAAACGCCAGCCTGTCCTGGTTCGCGTGGCCCTTGGAGAGGACCAGCGAGTTCAGCAGGAAGGAGCCATCTCCAGCGGCCTCCAGGCCTTCCTTTTTCCGCACGAGCACCTCGAGCGCATCCGGAGCGGCCAGCAGGTCGTCATCCATGACCCACAACCAGTCGAAGCCGGTGTCGACGGCCCGCTTCATGCCCTCGTGGAACCCGCCCGCGCCGCCCGTGTTCTCGGGCATGCGGACGTAACGAACTTCGAGCCGCCGGCCGGGAAGGCCGGTCACGGGCCGGACCGACTCAGCCGGCTCGTTACTGGCGGACTCGATCGGTGAGATCAGCTCTTTAGCGAGAAGGGATTCGTACGTGCCGTCGGTAGAGTGATTGTCAATGATGTAGAGAGCATCCGGAGGGAAGCTCTGCCCCAGCAGAGAGTCCAGACACTCACCGAGCAGGTCCTTCCTGTCATAGGTCACCACCACGGCGGCTATCTTTTCTTCGCTCTCAGGCACGTTTGCGCATCTTCCGGAAAGAAGGTCCGCCGGCCCGCGGATGGTTCCGGCCAGGTCCGTCGGTAACGTCAGTCTACCACCGATGCCCAAGTCGTCCACCCATTTCAGTCCCAGCCTTCCACCTACGATCGGGTGCGTGCTCCGTCGGTTTCCTGCAGTGGACTGTCATCGGCTTCGTCATCCTTCAGAGCTTTTGGGTCGGCCCCGGCCTTGAATAGATCCAGGCCGCTCCTTCGCAGGGCGACGAACATCGCGGCCGTGACAAACGTCTCCGTCACTAATGCCGCCACGGCCACGCCGATATGCCGCATCGGTATCACCAGCAGCAGGGCGATGAGGAGGTTCAGAACGCCGGCGGCAATCAGGATCTTCGTCAGGGTCTTCTGGAGCCCGAAATTGACCATGATCTGCACGCCGAAGATGTTGCTCAGACTGATGATGAACGGCAGAGGCGACAGGATACGAATCACGGGCACACCGGCCCCGGATTGCTCGCCGAGAACGACTCGCGCGATCGCCGGGGCGCCGATGAACAGGCCGACCGACATCAGGAGCGTCACCACGCTGACGATTTTGGCGACCTTCAAGAGAAACGACATGGCCGCCTGTTTCGATTGCGAGGCCAGCCGGCCGATGTGAGGAAAAATAGCCTGTGAAAGGGGGATCTGAAGCCCCTGCACGGCCCGGACGATCTTGTCCGGGGCCGCGTAGTAGGCCACGAAGGAGCTGTCCGTGAACAGGCCCAGAATGACGATATTGCTCGTGGTGTAGAGACTCGTCGCCATTTTCGCGATAAACAGGTGCCTGCCGTTGCTCAGCTCCCGCTTGAGCACGTCGAGCGAGGGGACATGGAGCCGGACGGGAAACGTGCGCAGCGCCAGGAACAATCCCGCCAGTCCGATCACGATGACGCCGGCGGATTGCAGCAGAGGGACGTACAGGTAGTCGTCCGACTCCCTGATGAAGAAGAAGATGGAAACGATGAAGAGGAGTTTCGCGGTGAGGTTGAGCGCCGCGATATGCTTCATCCGCTCGAATCCCTGAAAGAGCCAAATGGGGAAAAGCCACATCCCCACGACGTGTCCGAACGCCAGGTAGTAGACCCGCCAGTCGGCCCTGAGATTGGGGATGGCGAATACGATCAGCGACAACATGAGAAAACTGAGGAGCATCAGCAGGAATTTCAGGAGCAGGACCGCCGAGAACACTTCCGATATTCTCTGCGGGTCCTCTCGATGCACGGAGATCTCTCGGGTCGCCGAGAGGCTGAAGCCATAGTCCGTCAGCATCAGAAAATAGACGCTGACGGCACGGGCCAGCTCGATCAGCCCGTACCGGGACGGTCCCAGGACGCGAAACAGATAGGGAAGTGTGATCAGCGGGGCCAGGTAGTTGGCGAACTGGACGACGGAGAGCGAGAGGAAGTTGTTCAGCACCCTGCGATTGTGGCCCGACGCGGCTTTGATTGTTTTGAACATTTCAGGACAATGCGGCGGTGCGCAGCCGACTTACGATCCACCCGTGATTCAACATGTCGGTTTGTGCCGTTCCTGCCGGCACTCGAGCAGAACCGCCGCGAGCCCGGCGACCATCAGACACACGATCCATGTGAGGGCGCTGCTCTTCACGATATACTTGGGAACGGGATAGACCACGGGGTTTTCGCCGGCACGTGTATTGATGAGGATCAGGTTCTGGGTCTCGCGAATGTAGGACTTCAGGTAATCACAGACGGCCCCGTCCTTGCACGCCAGCAATTCCTGGCCGAGGAAATCGAGGAACTGCTGCACGGTATAATCGGTCAGCAGGCTCTCCTCGATCCTGGAGAGCAGCCGATTGTTCAGGTCCAGCACATGGAGGTAGTAATCGTATCTTTCCCCGTCACTGGTGAGCGTCTCCTCGAGGTCGATAATCTTCGACTGCACGGCCCGAACCTGGTACGACAAGGGCAGAAACTCCTGGCTGTTCTGGACATCCGTGAACTGCAGAATCACACCCTCTGCGCCCGAAGAGTCGTCGTCCAGCTCCTTGAGCTTATCGAGTTTGCCCTTCTCCCTCTGCAGGTCGAGCATCAGATTGAACCGACTGTCTTCGATCTCGGCCGCCCGGCTCTTGAATCGCTGGATGGAGTCCTTGATCGCCTTGCGGATCTCGTACATGGGAAGGATACTCTCGACATTGCCGGTCACGACGCCGGCGACGCCGGCGACCTCCTTCCTCGAATTGCCCATAATCCGAATCAACAGGAGCTGCGCCTGGAACGCGCTGATCCGCTCGGAGGTGGTCGGGTCGGTGGTCTGAAGCCGCTTCGGGTACATCGGAGCAACCTCGAACCGTATCAGCCTCTCGAACGACCGTTCCGTCGGGGCCAGCAGCTTGCCGGCATATTCGGTCAGTCCCTTTTCCCGCAGACGGTCGACGATCTTGTCCAGGTTCTCCTGACTGTAGAACCGCCGCAATAGCACGCTGTACTCGCTCTCGGCGAGCGGACGCTCGTAGACGAATGTCGCGCTGTACTTGCGGGGCCACAGGCTCAGAAGCAGCGCTACAAGCAGAGCCGGCAGCAGCGAGCCAACGCCGAGCAGGGCTCTGCGCCTCCACAGCAGGCGAACGTAGCGAGCGAAAGCCGGCTCACTACACAAGGCGGCCTCGGACCTGCTAAGGTGGGATTCGGCAGTCGGGATTGTGTGTTGTGGTTCGTCCATGAACGAGCAACGGCAAAAGAGCCTCCAACGAGAACGCTCGCATCACTTTCAAAGACTGCACGCGGCAACGGTTCCAACGTCAAAGAGTGACTATAGTAGCCGGCCGAGCCACTGTCAAGTTGTCGAAAGGACGCGAGCCGAACAATTGCATACGAAGGGAATTGTATGCCTTGTAGCGCATTTCAGAAATCGTGCGACCATAGATTGCTTCGCTTCGCTCGCAATGACATGCAATGGCCTGTCTATGTCATTGCGAGGAGCGCAGCGACGAAGCAATCTCTATCCCGGATAGTCGCAGAACTTGCGAAGCGCAGTACTTGCCGCCGAGGCCTTCGGCCTGGAGGCTGCCACTTGGATGCCCGCACTACGCCGCGGAGAATTCAATCGATATCTGTGCTAACCATCGCGGTACGCCGAATTCCCCAGATTCACCAAATTAACTTCATTAAGTGCTTCTATGAGCCGATATTCGTTTCGGCCCGTAACGGATCGCCAGTCAGACCGGGATTGCGCGTCCATGCGGCATCTGGATTGGCCGGCCGCTCAGCTTGTGGGTGCGCCCCACAGCAGGGCAGAGCCTCCGATAGACCCATGGCCGCCAATGGCGCCCCAGTTCGGCGATGAGCGTAAAGCAGTTCTGAGAAAAGACTTACGGTTGATTCGGCGTATATATCGGGCAGGCAAGGAGCTTTCAGCCGGCTCAGACGGACGGCGGAGGGTGGATTCCGCCGGCTGCGGTGAAGGTGAAGGAGTCGTATCCATGGAATGGAAGATTGAGCGCGACACCACGTTTTCGGACCTGCTTACCCCTCGCAAGCTGCTCGCGCTGCTGGCGTTCTGGCTTGCCGGGATCCTCATCCTTGCCACTTATGGGACGGTATCGGCTTGTCTGCGAGAATCCGCCGGTTCTTTATTTGTGGTCGTGCCCGCGGTGAGCAGCAACGAGACCGGACCGCTCTCCGTCCGATGTGGAGACCCCCAGACGACAGGCCGCTCGGCCTACCGGGTGAGATTTGACAACCTTCAGGCCGAACGAGACGCCCTGGAATCGTTCGAGGCGCCTTGCCACACAGTCGTGCACATCGACAACCTCGATATTGCGTTCCTCGAATCTTCGCCGGCCGAGCCGCCCACCGCCGGGCGGTCGCTCCTGGCGGATTTTCGCGACCTGCTCGCACCCTCATGGAACGGCCGGCTCTATGGGGGGGCGCCGGGCTTGTTCGAGGATCTATTGGGCGAAGCGGACGGTTGGACCGTTTCCGTGGACCTGACGAACACGGCCGAAGTATGGGTCCGGGGAATGGATTGGCGCGTCTGTCGCGGCGAGGAAACCGTCTTCCAAGCGCGCTGCGAAGCCGTGCAATTGTCGGCCGGTGCACCCGACTTCACGTTGCGAGGGAACGTGATCGTATCTGCGAACGGCGCCGTCCTTGAAAGTGATTGCGTCCAGATGGATGCCCGGAACGGCCGCATGATCGTCGAGGGCCCGTATCAACTGACCCGCGGGGAGGGCACACGTGCGGGCACGGGGGCCTGCTTCAGTACGGAACTGACATTCATGGAGCCGCAAGCCCCATGTGGCCCGGAATCTGATGCGGCCATCGCGGCGTGGGCGGGGCGGCAGTGGACCGATACGTTGACCTCTTGGCTGTGGGTCGCTGAGTACGCCGATCCGGAGTACGGCCCATCCGGCCCGGACTCCCATGGTGGCAGAGGATCTGATTTGGGGCAAGAACCGGTGTTTGGCCCCCTGCCGGCGGATTTCGGGCGTCTCAGCAGCGGCGACAATCACCTTGATGGCCGGTGGTGTCGGGATGACGGTTGGGGGGCGTGGAGAGGCCGGCCTCGCCAATGAGCGTTAAGTACTGTGCCTGAAAGAGGTTCCAAAGTGCCGGGTCGGACATTTATGTTGACATCCAGCCTATTACTCCGTAGAATACGATTGGTAGCTACGGAGGGGTGTGATGAAAGGAGTCCCCACACACCGGCGGTGCCGGTCCCTCCACAGGTATGTCCAATCGGCACGGAACCGCAATTGAAAACTGGGTGGGCTCAAAAATGAAAACGCGTTTGGAATCCAGCGCCTGTAGAACAGGCAAGACGGCGCCGTTCGGCTTGTTGGCAAGATTCAACGGTCCCGGGGACAAGGTGCCGGTCGCAGTGATACTGGCGGCGATGCTCCTGCTGGTCGGCACGGCAGGCGTCACAGCCGCAAAGTCGCTATACGTTATCACGGAAATCACCAGCTACGATTTCCCGACCCCTGTCCACGCCTATGACATCGGTCCGGATGGACTGCTGACCTTTCAGGCGGAATACGGAGTGCCGTTCTACGGGTCCGGTACGATCGGTTTGGGCGTCGACTCCTATGCCGACAACCTCTTCATCACGTTCGAGAGCTCCAGCTTCCTCCAAGTGCTCAATGCCAGCACGCTGGAAGTCGTCCGCACGACCAGCGCCCCGGGCTCCCAGGACCTGGCCGGCATCGTATACGACCACGGTCGGGACTTGCTGTACTGCGTCGACCGCGAAACAGGGAATCTGTATTCCTACGTCTGGGACCCGGAAAACGGCAAGCTGACCCACGTGCTGGGCTCGCCGTTCACACTCAAAGGGGCCACAGCCTACGGCATCGCCCTGGACGAGATGAACGACCTGCTGTATGTCGGCAATGCGAGTCAGGATGTCACTGTCTACAGCACCTGGGACTGGCGCCTGATGCGGACGATCCGCATCAGTCGCAGGGTTATCAGTGTCGCAGTGGATCCGGAACGAGGTTATCTCTATTGTGGCGGCGGGTTTGCCTACAACTTCCACCTGACCCAATACAACCTGGTCACCGGCGTGGAGAAGGAGATTGAGATCGCTCCGGATGCGGGCGTCATGGGCCTCGGGGTCGATCCCGCCACCGGATTCGTCTACACATCGACAGGCCAAAACAGCCGCCCGGGCGGCGACGATCTGCTGGTCTTCGATACCGACCTTCAGCTCATGCAGACCGTCGAAGACATCGGCAATCCCACGGGGCTGGTGGTCCCCGCCAGGCACACGAGCTACAACCCGCTACATCTGAGGAAGACGGTCAGGACCGCTCTCGGCGGAGAGCCGAACGACTGGGAAATCCCCGAGATTGCCATCGGCGACGAGGTCACCTATTCCATCTGCTTCGACCATGAGGGCTACGACCTGCAGGAGATTTCCATCATCGATAGACTGCCCCACGAAGTGACGTTCGTCAGGGCCACCGGGGACGGCAACTTCGGGCAATACGATCCGAACACGCATACATACACCTGGCAGAATCCGCCCCTTTCGGCGGGCCCCACGACGTGTCTGGAGTTGGTCTGCCTGCTCAAGCCCGAGACGACCGTCGGGCGGCTCATCGTCAACCTGGTCACCATGGATACGGACAAGACCCCGCCCACCACGACGGGCAGCGAGGCCGTCGCGGCGGAAGTGACGTATAAGCCGCTGAATATCAGCAAGGTGGTCGTCAATGGCTCAACAGAGAACGACGGGATCGAGCCGATATTCGTCAATCCAGGGGATGAAGTCACCTACCGCATATACGTGGACAACAAGGACAACGCGCACGCAGTGACCGGCGTTCGAGTCATCGACCGCCTGCCCGACGAGGTGGAGTTCGTCAGCGCAAGAGTGACGGATCCCGTCCGTCCTTCGGGAGCCGAAGGGGGGGGCGATGAGCCAAGCGGCGAATACGATCCGGGCCGCCATACCTACATCTGGCTCTTTCCATGGCTGCCTGCGGGCGCACAGGTGTCGGTCGATCTGGTGGTCCGTGTGGGCAGAGAAGTGCCGATCGGGACTACGATCACGAACAAGGCCCTCGTTGAGAGTGGCCTTACAGCGACCACGGACGATACGATCGTTGTGACCGCCAGCTATCCGCCGCTCGAGATGCGAAAGATCATCGTGGAAGGCTCGACCGGTGAAATCGACGACAGGGGACGGCCGTGCGTTGAGGCCGGCGAAGACATTACCTACCAGATCTGTTTCCGTAATCCGTCCAAGGACACCACCGTCAGCCATATCTCGCTCGTCGATACGCTGCCCGAGGAGGTGAGCTTCGTCACAGCGGATGGCGACGGGGACTTTGGCCTCTATGATCCGAACACCCACTCTTACACATGGTTCTCTGCTCCGCTCGCGCCAGGCGAGGAGGTCTGCCTGAACCTCGTCACCCAGGTCAAAGCGCGAACTGAGCCGAACACCGTGATCAGCAACGTGGCCGTGATTCAAAGCAGACAAGCGGGTCCCAGCAAGGCCCGCGTCGATGTCGTTGTATGCGTCAGGCCGGTGACGGCCCAGCTATTTCTCCGGCCGGATCACATCTTCCGCAACAGCTCGACCGGCGCGAAGATTCTGGCGATCGTGTACCTGGAAGAGGGCAAGGGCAAGGAACTCATCGCGGATGTTCCGCTCGTCCTGACCCCCGGTGGCATCCAAGGGACGGACCAGACCATCTACGGTACGAGCGAACAGGGCAAGGTCCTGTGCTTCTTCGACACGGCCTCCATCCTCGCGGCCACCGACGGGTATGGCCAGTTCGACGTGAAGG
>CBFDDG010000216.1:0-8161 GCA_965603505.1 uncultured Phycisphaerae bacterium
CCTGCCGGTAGATCAGCGCTTCCTTGACGAGCATGTCCAGCACGGTCCGCACGGTCATACGACTGACCCCATAGGTCTCCACCATCTCCGTCTCTGTCGGCAGGCGATCCCCGGGTTTCCACGCACCCTGAAGGATCTTCTCATGCAGGATTTCGTAGAGTTGATGGTAGAGCGGCAGTCGGGCATTTCGGTCGATGGTATCCACCAGTCCATTCTCCACGGTCACGGCGGTCGGCCAGAAGCTTAATCGAAAGCGTCGGCCACTGCAAGTGTGCTCCCGGGCATTTCCACCCCGAATGCTGAGCCGCCCAGTGCTTCCCTCCCCTTAGTGGCTCAGATACCTTTCGGTTCACGAATCGACATGGTGAGGAGTGAGGGTTCGAATACGGTCTAGTGAAGGAAAGGAGGAGTCCTTTGTGGTTCGGATGCCGGGTACCCGCGCAGGCGCGAGTCAATGCTTGCACTTCTGCGAACAGGGTGGCATGATGATGTCTGACTCAGTGTCCAGGAACTCCAGGGCGATGGATCGATGATTACTTCAGATGATACGTCACCGGTCACTACAGCCCAGAGGGGAATCCAGGTGACGGAATTCTTGCGGACCGGGATGATTTGTCTGGTTCTGAAACTTGCACCGTGCATCTGGATTTGTCCTTCGGCGTCGGCAGGTCCTCCGTGTCCGCCCAGTCCGGTGATCGCCGAGATCGTCTGGGCTCCCCCCGATACGATCGTTCGCAGGGCGGCCGGCAGCGATAATCTGCCCGTCACGTGGGCTGACGACGATGCGATATACACCACATGGGGAGACGGTTGGGGCTTCGCGCCCAAAGTGCCGGAGAAGCTGAGCATGGGGTTCGCGCGGATCGTCGGAGGACCGGACGATTTCAAGGGCATAAACATCCGGTCTGTGGCCGAGCAGTTTGGCGGTGGGCGTTCCGGGCGAAAGGGCTGGGGGCTCGTCTCGATCGACGCCGTGCTGTATCTATGGATGGGACACGCCAACCGACGGGGCGGCCAAGGCCAGTTGGCCTGGTCCCGCGATCACGCTCGAACGTGGACCTTTGCGGACTGGAAGTTCCCGCAATTTGGGCTGATGGGTTTCGTCAATTTCGGGAAGGATTACGGCGGGGCCCGCGATGACTACGTGTACTGCTACTCGCATGACGGTCCGTTAGCCGACACCCCGGCCGACCGCTTCATCCTCATGCGCGTGCCAAAGGGCCAAATCACCGAACGAGAGGCCTGGGAGTTCTTGGAGCGAATAGACCCGACCGGCCATCGGGTCTGGACAAGCGACGTGCAGCGCCGGGGAGCGGTGTTCCGGCACACGGACGGATGTCTCCGATCTGCCATGACGTACAGCGCGCCCCTGCGTCGTTACCTTTGGTGGCAGCAAATCCCTGCGCCGGAGGGCAGCCCCGACCGTGGCGACACCCGGTTCGACGGTGGTTTCGGCGTGTACGATGCGCCGGAACCGTGGGGTCCCTGGTCAACGGCCTTCTACACGGAAGAATGGGATGTCGGTCCGGGAGAGCATGGTGACTTCCCCGCCAAGTGGATGAGCGAGGATGGCCGCGAGCTCTATCTTGTATTTTCCGGGGAGGACAGCCTCAGTGTCCGGAAGGCAACCGTCGTGCTGGGGCGGAACGACTCACAGGCATCTCGATCAAATAGCTTTGGATTAGGAGAATCACGATGAAAAAAATCATCTTGATAGTCGCGACTTCTATTGTACTACTATCGCCCTGTGGGGCGGCGGACAAGCCTCGTGTTGTCGTGATGACGGATATTGGCGGCGATCCGGATGATCGACAGTCGATGGTGCGATTCCTCCTCTACACGTGTGACTTTGAGGTCGAAGGATTGTGCACGGGATTCGGGCACGGCCACTACAAGCAGACGCGGCCGGACCTCATCCATGAGGCGGTTGACGCCTACGGCCAAGTGCTGCCCAACTTGCGCAAGCACCGCAAGGATTACCCCTCCTATGAACACCTCAAGAGCCTGATCAAAGATGGCCACAATGGCGATCCGCACAAGGTCGGCCCTGGCATGGACTCGGAGGCGTCGGAGTGGATCATCAACGTGTTAGAGAAAGGTGACCCGCGGCCGGTGTGGTTTTCGATCTGGGGAGGACCGAGGGAGCTCGCGCAAGCGTTGTGGAAGCTGGAAAAGACCCGATCGTCCCGTGTATTCACAGCGCTCAAGCGGAAGGTCTTCGTTCATTCGATCAACGACCAGGATCGCACAGCCGGCTGGGTCAAGGAGAATCATCCCGACATATTCTGGATCTTCTCCAGCAATATTTTCCGTGGGATGTGGGCAATCGGGGATCAGGGCCTCGTCGGCGAAACATGGCTGCGGGAGAATGTCCTGGTGGGTCACGGGCCGCTCGGTGCGGTCTATCCCGTCAAAGCGGCGGGCAAGAATGCGGTAAAAGAAGGGGACACACCGTCATTCCTCTACATTCTTCCGAATAGTTTGAGCGATCCCATGCACCCGGAATGGGGAAACTGGGGCGGCCGGTTCAAGAAGAGCGGCCGGGGCAATGAGTACGTCGATGCTGTGGACCTCTGGAAGGGACAGCACGATTCGCGGCTGACGGTGGCCCGATGGCGCGAGGCCTGCCAGAACGACTTTGAGGCCCGCATGGACTGGTGCCACGAGCCCTACAATCGAGGCAATCACAATCCGGCGGCCGCCTGCAACGGCAGTGAGGGAACCGACGTCCTTCAGTTGGACGCCTATCCGGGCAACCGGGTGGAGCTCAGCGCAAAAGGCTCCTCGGATCCCGACGGCGACGGGCTTTCCTACGAGTGGTGGGTCTATCCGGAGGCGGGCAGCTATTGGGCCCAGGCCGAGATCGATGCAATGCGAACGGCGAGGGCGACCGTACACGTGCCGCAGAAGGCGGCCGGCCGGACCATTCACGTAATCCTGGAGGTGACCGACGACGGGGAACCGTCGCTCGCGGCGTATCGGCGCGTGATCATCAACGTCAGCGGAAAGCCGGTCGAAGCGCCGCCCGGAGCCGAGCGATTCGGCCGGGCAATCGAGCCGGTGACGAAGCTGGAGGGGCCGCCGAAACGACTGGGGCAATGGCAGTTCTATCGCGGCATCAATATCAATGGACTTTCTATCGAGATTGACGGGCATCGCTGGGAAGGCGATGACGCCAAGGACTTCGCATGCGACGACCGGGCTGTGAACAGTCCGCAAGTGCAGTTGTGGCCGCCGACCGATACGAATCGAGCCAGGATGATTCATTCATTCCGATGGGACCGCAAGGTCGATATACGAGTGACGGGCGTACCGAACGAGCGTTATGCCGTCTATGCATATGTCTGGGAAGACAACAATTCGGAGCGATTCTCGATCACATTCAACGGCGAGCGCGTGGAAGGCCGATACGAGAGCGGGCACGAGGGCCGGTGGCAAAGGCTGGGGCCGTGGATTACCTCGGTCCGGGATGGAACGATCCGGATCACGACCGACGGCGGCGCCGCCAACTTCTCGGGCCTGGAGATCTGGCGCGACCGGTGAGAACGAGGCATCACAAACAGTCGGTGGAAGAAGGGAAAAGGCAGACAGATGAAACGACGTACGTTCATTCAAACGACAGGCGCGTTGGGACTGAGCGCTGCCATGCCCTGGCAGGCAACGATGGCCGAGGAACGTCGCCCGGCGGCATTCCTCAAGGCCAAAACCTCTCACAGGATGCTCTTTCCTCGTCCGGACGATGGCGCTGCGGTCGATATATCGCCGGTGGGATTGGCGTGGCTGCCATGCCCCTCGGCGACCGACTATCGTGTCGAGATCTTCGATGACGGTGGAAGTCGCATCTATGGCAAGGACGTTGGGGCAGATCCCGTCCACTGTCCGGACCGGGTTCTTCCGCCGGGAGTGTATACATGGGATGTCGTAGCCCTCGAGAGGGACGGCAACGATGTCGCACGGCGGGGCAGGCAGTCCTTCAGGATCTGTCAGGGCGCGGCAGAGCTTCCCTGGATCGACCCCAAAGAGCTTCTTCGCCGCGTCCCGCGGGAGCATCCGCGCATCCTCTACCCCCGTGATCGCCTCGATCGCATCCACTCAACGCTTCCGACGAGTCGTAAGGCTGCGTGGAGCGACCTGAAATCGAGGGCCCGGAGGGCGCTGTCGCGCGGCGTCCCGGAGTTCCCGAGCTACCATCGCATCAAGGATCCTGTCGTGCGACGGCTGGAGTACCAGAAGTACTTCGGCTACTTCCGCCGGTACGTCAACGGCGCCTTGATGGATCTTTCTCTGGCTTACTTGATGACGCAGGAGGCCCGCTATGCGGACGGCGCCAAGAAGATCCTACTCGAAATTGCGTCCTGGTCCACGGCCGATGATGACGTGACGTCGGTCAGCGCGAAGTGGGGTGACGAGGCGGGCTTATCTTTCTCCAAGTGTGCCCATATCGCGTACGACTGGCTCTACGACGCGCTCGATGAGCGCGAGCGGGCTCTCGTATTCAAAATGTGCCGCGAACGCGCCTGGCAGACATACCGTCGGCTCGAACGTAAGAACTATCTGACGTATCCGGGCGAGAGCCACGACGGTCGTTTGATCGCTTATCTCACGGACATGTCACTGGCGATGGCCGGAGAGACGCCGGATGCCGAGACATGGTTGACCTACTCGCTCAAAGCACTCTTGACCTTCTACCCGCATTGGGCGGGGACAGGCGGTGGCTGGGCCGAAGGGACCGCCTATGGCCTATGGTACAATACGTTCTATATTCCCGCCCTCGAAGGGCTTCGACAACTGGCCGGCTATGACCTCTGGCAGCGCCCCTTCTTCAAGAACGTGCGGTACTTCTTCCTTTACTGCACGGCGAACCACGGCGAGATCCGACCGTTCGGGGACAGCGCCGAAACGGGCGGGCCTGGTGTAAACAGGGGCAGCGGTTATGCCGATCTCATGGCGTTTCACGCGCATCGCTACCGGGACCCATACGTCGGCTGGTGGGTGAAACAGATTCCCGGCTACACCGGCGGCGGCGATCCGTTCCTGTCCTTGCTGTGCGAGGATGAACTGCCGGCAAAGGCGCCGGCCGACCTGCCCAATTCGCGTGCGTTCAAGAGCGTGGGTTGGGCCGGATTGCACAGTGATCTCTCCGACCCGAAGAATGACGCCTGCCTGATCTTCAAGAGCAGTCCGTACGGCAGCGTCTCGCACAGCCACGCGGATCAGAATGCGTTTGCCATCATGAAAGGCGGGGCGGCCCTGGCGATTCCATCGGGATATTACGGGCCGTCCTACGGAAAGCCGCACCATGCCCAGTGGACGCGCGCCACGAAGGCAAACAACTGCATTCTCGTAAACGGTCAGGGACAGACGGTACGCTCTGCCGCTGCGTCGGGGGCCATCGTCGATTTCAAGGACGCTCCCGGTTACTCATACGTCGTAGGCGATGCGACGCCCGCATACACGGGCAGGCTCAGCAGGTGGATTCGTCGGATTCTCTTTCTGCGGCCGGGCCTCTTTCTGCTTCTGGATGAGGCTGCCGCACCGGCGCCCGTTCGCTGGCAGTGGCTGCTTCACGCATTCGAGAAGATGGACGTCGAGGACGCCCGGATTACCTCACGTCGAAGGGGCGCTGCACTGGATATTCACCTGGCGTGCACTGAAGGCCTTGCCTTGTCTCAGACGGACAGGTTCGACACTCCTTACAATCACGGCATACCTGAAGCCTATCACAAAGACAAGGCGAACCACTGGCACGTGACGGCCGAGACTGTGGAGCGATCGGGTGCTACGCGGATCGCGGCCGTCATGGCAGTTACCGGCGAGGATGAACGATTCCGGGTGCGGCTGCACGAGCGGGATGGCTGGTTCGGCGCAACGGCTTCCGGGGACTTTGGGCAGGTGCAGGGATGGCTCCGCATCGACGATGTGGACACGGTCCCGACGGGCTACAAGGGCAAGGTGCCCGATAAGGGAGTATGCATATGTGGCCAAAGTCGAGACGGAGAGATCTTTTCGGCGTGAAGGTTTGGTCGCCCAGGAGGACATGATGTGTGTTGACAGATTCTCCAGTTCCTTCTGCGTAACGCTGTTCGTGCTGATGGTCCCGTCACAGGTTGGGCACGGCCGGGACAAACTGACCCCGACTGGAGTGATTTTTCACAGAGATACCATATACCGATCAAATAACCGGGGAGACAACTGGTGCATCACATGGGCGGCTGACGATTCGCAGGTTACTTCGATGTGTGACGGCAACTGGCTGGGAGGTGAACGGAGCTATCACAATCACCTCTATCGTATCGTCGGTGGTCCGGATGGCTTCTCCAGACGGCATATCCCCGGTTATCCGCAGTTCATATGGGGGACCGGGAGCTGGTTCGGGTATGGGATCGTCTCCGTCGACGGGGTCCTCTATTCCGTTGTCTCGAAAACGCCAGCCAGTCGATGGTCGGGTCCGTTCCGGGGCATCAAATTGCTGAGATCCCCAGATAATGGAAAGACGTGGTGCCGCGTGAGCCGTCACGGAGAAGAACGAAAGATCGGGCCCTTTGATGATGCGCGAAACGACGTCAGCGAAACCGAGATGTTCTTCCTGGAAGAATACGGCTTTCCTCATCAGCAGCGTAGAGCTTACCCCTTTTCCTTCGTTGACTTCGTCCAACAGAGCAAGGATCACTCGGCCGCGAAAGACGATTACCTGTATATCTATTCCCCCGAGGGCGCGCATGCTCATAGGTTATTGCTGGCGCGGGTCGGCAAGGATCGAGTCGGCACGCGAGACGCCTGGGAGTATTTCAAGGGGTATGATGACGGGGACCGCCCGGTGTGGACGCCGGAGATTCGCGAGCGGGGCTGCGTCCATACGTTCCCGGAGAAGAGTCGGGACGGGAATTACTTCGGCTGGTATTCGTGGCTTCCCTCGACGGTGTGGAACGAGGGGCTCGGGCTCTATATCATGGTCTCGGGCGGAACGTACGCCGGACGAGAAATGACCACCTCAGACGCGGACTACTACGATGCATGGATGCACACGCGGACCGGGAGCCTCGGATTCTGGTGGGCCGAGCATCCTTGGGGACCGTGGCACGAGTTCTACTACACTGACTACTGGACGGCCGACGACCCGGCAAACCGGACGTACCAGCCCAAGCTGTCGCCCAAGTGGATCAGCGAAGACGGGCGGGAAATGATCCTCATCTGGTCCGATGCTATGAAGAATGAAAAGGGCTGCTCCCACACAGTCAACTACCGATGGAATCAGATGAGAATCGCAGTGCGGCTCAAGTGACCTGTCAATCGTTGCCGCGGGAGCAAAGGCCAAATCGCATCAAGTGCATCGAGGCAGTCCTGCCTCTTCGTGATCGTGTTGATCAGCGCTTCGATTCACTTCCCGTCATGTGTAAGAAGATAGTGTGCGCATGGATATTTGCGATTGCATCTTAGAGCATGTGTGAGAAGTCCGTCTAACCTGGTTTGAGACGATGAATCATCAAGTTGATCATAGCCAGATAGATCATCATCTCGCTGCTGGCAGGCAGCGTTTCATAGTCCTTACTGAGCCGACGGTATTTGCCCAGCCAGGCGAAGGTGCGTTCCACAATCCAACGTTTGGGCAGAACCACAAACCGGTGCATGTTGCTGCGTTTGACAATCTCCACAGCACGCCCGAAATGCCGCGGAGCCCAATCCACAAAGGCACCTCCATATCCGCCGTCTGCCCAGATCCGGCGCACCCGATGGAGACGCCGGCCCACGCGCTCCAGGACGCGGCGTCCCCCATCGCGATCCTGGATATCGGCCACAACCTCCGCCAGGATCAAACCAAGCGTGTCCACAAGGATGTGGCGTTTGCGGCCTTTGACCTTCTTGCCCGCGTCGTAACCATGCTGCCCCCTTTCCCGTCTTGACCGTTTGGCTGTCGAGAATCGCCGCACTCGGCGTGGGTTTGCGGCCGACCTTCTGGCGAACCTGCTCGCGGAGGCGATCATGAGTCCGAGGCCACAACTGTTCCAGGCGAAACCCACGTCTACAGTCGCGTCGTGGAGCCATAGCAGGCGTTGATTCCTGTGCTGGAAGGCAAGGACTGACAGCTCAGAATGCTGTCAGTCCCTGTCATGTGTGCCGAGCATGTTCGATAGCTTGAGGGTGGGAGTCCCTTTGACAACCT
>CBFDDG010000217.1:0-8160 GCA_965603505.1 uncultured Phycisphaerae bacterium
CTTTTTTTCGTGAGATTCTTGAGCGAATCGGGCGATTGAGAGCCAGCCCAGAACTTGCGAGGACAGGATGACCGGCAACATAGCGAAAATCTATGCCACTCAGGAAAAATCGCCGGTCGAGGTGTGTCGAAAAGACGCCAAGATGCTTGATTTTCGGCGAATTAGCGTGTTTGGGGGCTTTCCCGGGAGGCGTCTCGGCCCTGTTTGTGACCAGACGCCTTGAGATCAAGGCCCCGATTATGGTATTATTGACCGTGTTGCGTGCAGGAGTGCCAATTATAGCGTTAAATGGAAAATCCCAGTTTAATTATATTTTGAAGAAGTCTTACATAAATGGAGTATGCAGAGGTCGAGATTCGTTCACTAAGACACAGATGCCTTACAATCGCTGAAGGAACTGTGAAGGATGCTTTTGGAATAAGTACCCCAAAACAAAACCTTATAAAAGAGAGGGTGAAACGCAATGAGTTCGAATCACATTTTGCGCAAGTCCGTGACGATTTATATCGTCATCGCAATCTGCCTGGCCGGCAGCACGCTGGCGCAGACGACGGTTTATGTCGACGGTTCGGTTGACACCACGGGTGACGGCACCCTGGCGGCTCCGTTCAAGATGATTGCCGAGGCATTGGCGGTCACGGGCGGAGATCTCACCATCCTGGTCGCCGGCGGCACCTATGTCAATGAACCGAACTATACGGATATTCATACCAGCCAAACGCTTATCGGCAGCTATGACAGTTCCTTCACTGGCTCCGATCCCTCAGTAACTCCGACCATCATCGATATGGCCCGGCCCAACGAGGAGCAGAAGGGCACTTTCGACATTAACGGCGCCAGGTCATGGACCCTTATGAACCTGGTCATCCAGAACTCGTCGACCGGCCACCATGGTGACACGGAACACGGCGGCGCGATCTATGTTCGAGGCGGAAGCCAGGGCACTTTCCGCGGCGTTACGTTCTTCAATTGTAGAGCGCAATTCGAAGGTGCTAACGAAAACGGAGCGGCCCGTGGTGGTGGCGCCGTGTGTATTCGTAGCGCTTCGACGGTCGTCTTCGAAGACTGTGTCTTCGATAGCTGCACCGCCGCCAGCAGGGGCGGCGCCGTCTATTTGCGGAGTGGCGGCAGCGGCAATAACGTGAAGTTTAACCGCTGCTTGTTCACCAACTGCGGCTCTGTGGGTGGTGCGTCGACCATTGACGATGGCGAAAGTTCCAGCGACATTGAGATCATGAACTGCATCTTCGCCCATAACGGGGTGGATGTGCCCGTCCCCTCCGGAACCGCCCCCAGCAACTATGAGATCAGAGTCGCCAACAAGCTGGCCCTCATTTACAATTGCACGTTCGTCGGCAGCAACAATCCTGACGGATATATGTTTAACATCGGTGACAGCGGCGATGATGTCGGGATTAAGGAAATCGTCAACTGCATTGTCGCCAATAACACGATCGCGAGCAACGATACCGTCTCTGCCATCTTCAACTATGCAAGCGAGTACGATGACGCCACGATACTCCAGAACAACCTTTTCTTCTCCAACTCGGGCCTGGATCCGCTCGACTCTACCGGAGCCGCCATCATCGACGTCGATGACAACATTGCGGGCGATCCGCAATTCATCGACGCGGCGAACGGCGATTACCATCTGATGGCGGGTTCGCCGGGCGAGGATGCCGGCCAGACATTGGGGCTCGTTCCTGACGACTTCGCCCGCACGGCCCGTCCGGTCGGTTCGGCTTATGACATCGGCGCATTTGAAGGCCAAGCCAATCTTCCTTCCTACAACGTGCGGAGTGTTATTGTCACAGCCTCCAGTTCGTTAAACGCTAACTCGGGGCCGGAGAAGACGGTGGACGAGTCGGGTCTCAATGCTTTGGACCAACATGACACGTCGGTTGCAAACACGTGGGTGAGCAGCGCCGGTCAAGAACCGCCGGTCTGGATTCAATATGAGTTCGACATAGTCTACAAGCTGGATCAGATGTGGGTCTGGAACTCGAATAATGATCTTGAGTCATTTCTTGGTTGGGGAGTGAGGACCGCGACGATTGAATACTCCACGGACGGCGCCACGTGGACGGCATTGGCGGATGTCCCTGAATTTACCCAGGCTCCCGGGCTCGACGACTACACGCACAATACCACGGTGGATTTTAACGGTATCGGTGCCAAGTTCGTCAGGATCACCTGCACCAGCACTTGGGGAGGCGGGAATCAATGCAGTCTGAGCGAGGTGCGATTCTCCTACATCCCCGTTACAGCGTATGACCCCTATCCGGCCAACGCGGCTGCGGGCGTGTCTCCCGATGTGACTCTGAGTTGGATAGCGGGACGAGAAGCGGCTTCGCACGAGATCCATCTCGGTACAGACATGCAGGCGGTGACCGACAGCACGACTCCCGTCGACACGGTGAGCCAGGCGACGTACGCACCGAACCTGCAACCGGATACGACCTACTACTGGAAGGTGGTCGAGGTCAACGAGGCTGAGAGCCCCAGTGCCTGGAGTAGCCCGGTCTGGAGCTTCTCCACGTCGCAGTATCTGGTCGTCGACGATTTCGAGAGCTACGGCCAACTCTCACCGAAACAGGTCTTCCAGACCTGGATCGATTCGCTCGGCTTCCCGGCCGATGCGTTCTTCCCGAACGGCCAGAGCGGCAACGGCACAGGCGCGATTGTCGGCTACGACCCGGCAGTCGGCCCCATCATGGAGTATACGGTCGTACATGGCGGCCATCGGTCCATGCCACTGTCCTATGACGGGCTTTCCGAGACCACACGGACCTTTGAGCCTACGCGGGACTGGACCAGGCACGGCATGACGACGCTGGTCGTTCACTCCTACGGCATAGCCGGCAATACCGGCCAACTGTACGTGAAGATCGGCAATACCAAGATCCCGTATCCCGGTAATGCTTCCGATATCGCAACCGAGGCCTGGACCGCGTGGGAAATCGACCTGGCCTCCAGCGGCGCTTCGTTGACGAATGTCTCGACCTTGACTATCGGGATCGACGGCAATGGCGCCGGCGGACTGTTGTACATTGACGATGTCCTGCTGAGGTGATTCAATCCGATGACAGGACAGAGAATCCTTCAATTGGAATGGCTCCAGGCACTCTGGCAAAACCGCGTTCAAGCAAGCTCATGTTATCTTCTGTAATGGGATTGTCCCACCATATGAGTGATATCATTTAAGACAGATTGCTCATTACGCTGAGTGATTTCACTCAATACCTTGAGCAAATTGGCCGGCGAGCCACACAAATGGAGGTCTCTCTCGCACGCCTGAACCCATTCTGGGAAGCTGTGCGAGGGCTCTTCAGTGGCTTATTTTGTGGCCTTGGCTTTACGGATGGGCTTTTGCTGGATGAATCGGCTGATGTTCCGGACCGCCTGTCGCAGCCTCTGCTCGTTCTCCACCAGGGCGATACGCATATAGCCCTCTCCGTTCTCGCCGAAGGCCCGGCCGGGCGCGATGGCCACCTCGGCGTGCTCCATGAGGTCCATGGCGTAGTCGATCGTGCCCTTGCCGTTGAGGTGCTCGTCCGGGACGCGGGCCCACACGAACATGCTGGCGCGGGGCTTGTCCACTTTCCAGCCGATTCGGTCCAGGCCGTCGCAAAGGACGTCCCGCCGCGACTGGTATTTGAGGTTCTGGGCCGTGATCGCGTCCTCGCAATGCCGCATCGCGATGATGCCGGCGATCTGGATCGCCTGGAAGATGCCGTAGTCGTAATAGCCCTTAATGGTGGCTAAATAGTCGATCATCTGCTTGTTGCCCGCCACGAATCCAGTGCGAAAACCGGCCATGTTATAGGGCTTGCTCAACGTGGTGAACTCGACCCCAACATCCTTGGCCCCTTTGGCGGAAAGGAAACTGGGGGCCTTGTAGCCATCAAAGATGGTCTCGCCGTAGGCAAAATCGTGGATGACCTGGAACTTGAAGTGCTTGGCCAAATCGACGACCGGCTCGAAGAATCCCGGATCGACCGTCATGGCGGTCGGATTGTGCGGATAGTTCAGGATGAGCAGCTTGGGCTTGGGGAACAGGTGCTCGCAGACCATCGCGATGGTGTCGAGGAACTTCTGGTCGTTGCCGAGCGGGACTGTGATGACGTTCGCCCCGGCCAGAACGACGCCGTAGTTGTGAATGGGGAACGCCGGGTCGGGCACGATCGTCGTGTCGCCGGGACCGAGCATCGCCAGGCACAGATGGCTGAAACCCTCCTTGGAGCCGATGCAGGCGAGAACTTCCGTCTCCGGGTCCAGATCTACGCCCCATTTCCGGGCGTACTTCTTGGCCATCTCCGCCCGGAGGTTCTTGACCCCTTTCGAGGCGCTGTAGCGATGGTTCCGCGGGTCGCGGGCGGCCTCGCAGAGCTTGTCAATCACGATCTCCGGCGCGCCATCGCTGGGATTGCCCATCCCCAGGTCGATGATGTCCGCCCCTTGCTGCCTCTTGGCGTACTTGAGTGCATTGAGGCGGCCAAAAAGGTACGGCGGAAGCCGGGTGATCCGCAGCGCCGGCTCAATGCGATATTCCTCACTGTTGTTCGTATCCCACATACTCCAAACCTGCAACGTTGTCGGTATACAACCGGCCCTACTGTTCTCGTGCTCGAAGGGTTTCAGACAGGCGGCATCGCCCCGGCCGGAGGGAGCCAGCTTGTCCACTCGCCGGGCCTGGATTCTACCTGCACAGACAGGGCATCCCGTCCGTCCCACGACAGCACCATATTGTAGCACGTCCCCCGCCAAATGCAAAACCCTCTCGTTGGTTCTGTGCCATTTTGCCCATATCGGCGGACAGTCCACATCCCCCGACCCCACTATCTCTTTCGGTCGGACACGGCTGCCGCCTACAGTCATTTCGTGCAAAGCGTGTAATACTCCCGCTTTCTTGGACGGTGGATAAGGTCGCGTGGCTGTGGCTTGGTAGCGTCGCACGGACGGCTATTGTGGCACAGCGCAAGCGGCACGGCGGAGCGTTCAAGGCGCGGGTTGCGGTCGAGGCGATTGCGGGTCACAAACCGATCAACCAGATTACAGGCACTGTGGCAATATTCACACCCGGCGACGTGTTCCCGAGGGGCAATCCCACGCCATCATCGATCACGGCGTCGGGATTCCGGGCGATCCACCATCGAGACCACTGGCTCGCCAGCTCTCCGGCAGGTTCGGATCTGCGGCCACGTCAACGAGTTCCAGCGAGGGTCCGTCGCCGTCGGCCGTTGCCGGCCAGGGGCTGTCCGTTCCGTAGGTGAACTCCAGAATCGTCTCTCCTGCGGCGTCAGTTAGCTCAATATGCTCGCCACTGTTGGAAAGCCGGCCTGAGTACTCGCCGACGATCGGCAAACCGAAGCCGTATCGTGCCTCGAACGCACCGATATTCTCGACCAACAGCACGCATTGCCCGGCAGCCAGCCGTGGGTCCGCCACGTTGGTGAAGTCGAAGTCAATGCCGTCGACGAAACGCAGCCCCGTCACGTCCAACGTGGTCGTTCCGGAGTTGACCAGTTCGACAAACTCGAAATCGTTCTCGTCGTCGAAGCCCGCCGCACGTTCCTCTGCTGTAGGCGCGGAGGGGTGATAGTGCAGTTCGGTGATGGCCAACACGGGCGTGCCCACCGAAAACGTCGCTTCATTGAGCGCGCTCCATTCGATGCCGTCGAAGGCTCGCGCCTTGATCGTGGTCAAGTCCTGTAGTGTGATCGGTCCGGCGTATTCATGGGCCGTTGGCTGATTTCCAACGACTTTCCGCTCTCCGACCACCAGCTCGGCATCGATGAGGAAATCGGAACTCCCCAGGGAGATGTTCAAGCCGTGAATCGCCAGGAGGTTCTGACCCGGCTGAAGAGCGTAACGAAAGCTGCTCACGTCAAAACTGCTGAATTGGACGGCCGCTGCGTCGTCGTGGCCGGCCGTCGCTGTGGAGTTCCATTGAACGCTGGTCGGCGCGTTCTCCCAGACCATGGGGATGCCGTTGAGATAGGCGACAAAACCATCGTCGTAGCGCATTCGCAAGGCCATGAAGTTCAGTTGATCGAGGGTCACTCCGTCACGATCAAACGGGATGCGGATAAACACCGAGCCGGCGGTTCCTCGCATGGCATTCTCGATGTCGATGCCGATAAAAGCTCCGTAGTCGGGTGCTGTGTCGTAACCTACCCCCCCGGTGCCGGAGACCCAGGTTGAATCGTCGATGCCGTCGATCGTTCGCCAGGTATAGCCGAGCGAGTCTCCGCCGTTGGCTGCTGAGGGCACCAGCACTCTCTTCGTAGCGTTGCTGGCGACCACCGTCGTCCGTGAAAGTTCGGTGATTTCGACGGGAGCGATTGGATCGGTTCCATCGACCGTGTAGTAGATGGTCCCTGAGGTCGCGTTCATGGACAACTCGAATCCCGCCTCCACACGTCCTCCCTGCTGACTGAAGACGGGGGCATCGACGCGCGGATAGAGTCCCGCGTTGCGGAGTTGATCGAGAACGATCTCCGACCGGCGCGGGAAGTAGTTTGTCAGAAGACTGTCGCGCTGCCGGGCCCAGTTCTCGTCCCGCGTGAAAGGAGAGCTGCGGAGCTGATCGCCCCAGCGGGCGGATTCTCCGACGATGGCTCGCTCGACCTCATCGGCCCGGGCGGCGAAACGTGCGGCCGGGCAGTTGTTTTCCGGATGCGCCGGGTCCCAGTCGGGAGCGGCGGGGTTCACATACAGGACGCCGCCGTTGAAGAAGTGGCGCTGGACGCGGTCGCCGAACAAGGTGCGAAACTGGGCATTGTCTCGCAGGGCCGCGTACGGACGCGCCACGGCGTTGTTGACGGACGTGCGGTTGGTATTCAGGCCGGAAAGGGTCGTCTCAGTATCCCAGGGATAGAACTGGAAGCCGTCCCCGTCGTTGCGGTCCCGTCCCACCCACCAGTTGCGTCCGGGCCAGTCGCCGTTGCCGACGTAGAAGTTCAGGATCACGTAATCGATCATGTTCTCCACGTCCAGCAGGTCCTCGTAGGCCGGGTTGCGCGTGCCGTTCGGGTCGTTGCCTTGAATCCGTTGATACAACTCCGTGCTGGACGTGTCCCCGGCCAAGAGGGCCAGCAGCCGATTCCAGGCGTCGTAGTTGCCGTCCGGGGCCGAGTCCTGGTTGATGGCGTCCCAGGAGTCTTTATCACCCCCGCGATAGGAGGCGGAGAAGGCCGCGTCCGGACGCTCCACGGGGTTGTACAAACCCCAGTAGAAGCCGTTGATGTAGAGATGGACAAACATGCTGTGGGAGGCCAGATTGCCCATGGCGCGGACCGTGTCCATCGCGAAGGCATCGCGCACGTAAAGGGCGTTGCCGCCGCCATAGGGCCAGGCATCGTTGCTGTTGGCCCGCAGGGTGAAATTGTCGAATTCATCGGCCGCGTCGGGTCCGAAGAGGGGATAGTCGAGCTTGGAGGCGCCGTACTCTTCGCGGAAGACCATCCGGAAGGATTTCTTCAGCGTCAGGTCGAATCGTCGGAACGCTCCGCCCTGGATGCGAATGCCGGCGTTTTCCTGGAATCCTTCCCGGCCGTCGGGGTAGATCACTTCCATCGAGGCCGGCCGCTCCCAGTTGTCGCCGCGGTTTGTCGGGTTCGAATAGATGCCCTGCGGCCCGAACATGTCCTCGATATCCATGACGATCGACATGGAAGGCAGGGACTGAAGGTCTTCCTTGATCGTGCCGGTGTATTTGCCGCCGAAGCTGTCCTGGCCGCCCGGGCCGACCACACGCGGATCCAGGCCATAATCGGCCGACTGGCCGTTCCACTTCGGGGGAAAGCCGGCTGCGAGGGTGGCCGATGCGTCCTGTTCGATGACGTCGTCCAGGAAGAGATACGTATGCGTCACTGCACGTGACGGTCGCCAGCCTTCCAGAAAGGCGGCCGCACGCAGCACCGTCGTCCGGTCGATGGGGATGGGGCCGACGTATTCACTCCCGGTCGTCATCGTTGGAGCACTGCCGTCCAGGGTGTACCGAATGATCGCGCCGTTCGTAGGACACGCCATCGTGACCGCAAAGGGCGCTTCATAGAAGCCATGCTCTCGGTCAAACACAGGATCGGATACGAGACCGAGTGTGATTTCTCCATTCACACGGCCCGGCGTAGGTGACTCGAAATAGCCGGTCTCTCC
>CBFDDG010000218.1:0-8079 GCA_965603505.1 uncultured Phycisphaerae bacterium
GGAGGACTTCTGAGGGAGGCGTCTCGATTGTGTCAAAACTGTCCAATCCTGGGGCTCCCCGGACGGCCCGAAATGATGCTAAACTATTGTGTTACAATGACTTAGTATTGTACAGATTTTGGACATTCAGCCCCATTTTGGACAATCAGCTTCCCCGCCGGCCGATCCGCGCGCCGGATCAGCCGTAACCCATTCCCGTGCAAACGGCTGGATCGATTCCTGCCCCCGGGCGCCGGTGGCCGTCGAGGGTCCCCTTGCCCGTCGCGGCAGAGCATCCGAGGCGCAGGTCGAACCGATCCCTCCCGCCATGGCCTTGGCGGAGCCGGCCCGCCCGAGTCCGAGCAGTGGGTCGACGTCCAGCCCCTCGGCCGCACCGTCCGCGAGTGCTCCCCCAAGCCCGGCAAGCCGGACAACCATTGGCTGGACTGCCTCGTCGGGTGCGCCGTCGCCGCGTCGATGCTCCGCGTCCGCGTCCCCGGCCAGGACGCCAGGCCCGTCCAGCAACGCAAGCGCTACACGCAGGCAGACCTGAGGAGGCAATAGCCATGGAAGGCTCATCGACCGAACGCAAGAGCTGGCCGCCCACGGACGATCAACGCGGCCTTGTCTGCCGCTGGTGCGGCTGCAAGCGTTTCCGGGTCATCTACACGCGTCCCACCTGGGGCGGCCGAATCCTGCGCCGACGCGAGTGCCGACACTGCGGCAATCGCATGACAACATGGGAGAAGCCGATCGGGTGAGTGCTGATCCAGAGCCAGCAGCACTTTGTCGCCGTGAGTCCAGAACTTTTCAGCAAGAAAGTGCTTTGCGATGGCCACCTCCCCGCGTACAATGCGCGGTTGCTTAGGATGCGTGGGCTGGGGCAATTCACAGAGGGACTGAAGCCTCCTATTGAGTTCACGCGGGTGTTGGAGTTCGTTTGGACGGATTCACCTCCTAGGGGCACGGATGACCTTCTCGGGGGTGTTTCCGGTTATGGTATGCATCCGGCTCGGGGGTAGTGTATGTTCGGCCGAGCCGGGCAAGCACAAGCACAGGGAGTCATACCATGGGAATCCGTGATTCGTTCCGGCAGAAAGGCGAGCCGTGCGGTTCGGAGTACTCCACGAGCACACCGGCCGTGTTTGAGCGGTTGGAGGCACGGTTGCTGCTGAGCACGACGGTCTTCTCCGAGAGTTTTGGGGGGAGCCATCCCGGTGCTTGGTCGATAGGCCACGACGGGGGAGGCGGCACATATGCTTGGGCTTGGCCTAATGACAACGCTCACTGCTACGCCAATCCAAGCGGCGGGATACACTACTACCCAGACAACCTTCACGTCTACATGGAGCGAAGAGGGGTCAGTCTTGCCGCATACGACACTGCGGACCTTTCCTTCAAATACATAGTGGACACTGAGCCGGGCTCCGACTTCTTCACAGTGAACGTCCGGGACCAGTGGGGTATTTGGCATGAACTGTGGCGAAGGAGCGGTATCACCGATCCGCTGACCTGGTCAAGCAAGACACTGAGCTTGGACTCATTTGCCGGCCAGTCCAGCCTTTACGTCCAGTTTCGATTCGATAGCGACGGATCAGGGAGCGGAAGTCCCTACGCCGGGGTCTACATCGATGATATCAGCCTTGTGGCTGATGTGCACAACGACCCTCCGAACCGTCCGACATTTCAGGGCGTTCCCTCTGCCCGGAAGCTGTACCCGTATCCGTATTCGAGCTCGCCGGACGACACGAACGGTCCGTACTACGTAACGGTGGACTACACGGACCCGGATGGTCGAGGGGACCTGCAGCACACCTACCTGCAGATCAAGGGCACTGGCACGCCGCAGACCATCATGTATTACAACATGAGCAATCCGCAGCAGTGGTCGGGGGAGGGAGCTCATCTCTACAACATAGGCGCATCGAAGACGTCTATAACCAATGGCTACCGAGTGACCTACAGCTTCCAGATCAAGGGCAGTTGGACGCCAAGCACGAACGTGGACTTCGAGGCTTGGGCGATCGACGACTCGAACGAGGAGGGATCGCATCGCGCGTACGACTGGAACGGCATTTACGACAACAATCTCCGCATCTACGACGCCCGTCTGACCAACCTTGTGGACACCGACGGGGATGGCTACTACAGCTCCGTCCGGGTGGAGGCGGACGCAGACACGTCGGTGTCTTCGCGCTCTGTCATGCAGATACTGTACATGCGGAACAGCGCTGCTGGCGGCGGCGGATGGTACGTGTGGGACACGGGAACGTACACGACCCACGGATCGAACGATGATTGGAGGGGGGCAACCGTGACCGTCAACTCGACGGGTGCCTATGACTTCGCCTGGGAATTGTACGATCCAGCGTGGTACATCACCAATCGCTGGTATGACGTTGACGCGGACGTCAGCAACATCCTCATGGAACCGGCCAACCGCGCGCCTGACCCGCCCAGCCTTAGCAGTGTTCCGTCGGCACGGAAACTCTATCCGTACACCTATCCCGACAGCCCGGATGACACGAATGGCCCGTATACGGTCGTGGTAGACTACACGGACCCGGATGGCCGGGGGGACCTGAAGCATACTTATCTGCAACTGAGGTGCACGGGCGGCACTGCAGGTCAGCAGACAATCATGTACTCCGACATGACCTCTGCCCATCAGCGGGCCGGAGAAGGCGATCATCTGCGCAGTATCACGGCCAACAAGACGGCAATCCCCAACGGGTACCGCGTGACCTACGCGTTTCAGCTCGACGCGAGCTGGACGCCCAGCACGAACGTGGACTTCGAGGCTTGGGCGATCGACGACTCGAACGAGGAGGGATCGCATCGCGCGTACGACTGGAACGGCATTTACGACAACGCTCTTCGCATCTACGACGCCCGTCTGACCAACCTTGTGGACAAGGACGGGGATGGCTACTACAGCTCCGTCCGGGTAGAGGCGGATGCAGACACGTCGGTATCTTCGCGGTCTGTCATGCAGATACTGTACATGCGGAACAGCGCTGCCGGCGGTGGCGGATGGTACGTGTGGGACACGGGAAGGTACACGACGTACGGATCGAACGATGATTGGACGGGGGCAACTGTGACCGTCAACTCGACAGGCGCCTATGACTTTGGCTGGGAGCTTTACGATCCGGACTGGTACATCGCCAATCGCTGGTACGACGTCGACGCCGACATCAGCAACATCCTCATGGAACCTGCGAGCGAGGATATTGCTAATCGCACTATCGATTTTGCGGGTATGACCTGGAACGTTAAGACCGGCTATGGCGGCCCGGGCCCTAATCGGTGGTCCAACAACACTGATAGCGTCTGGGTCGACGCAAGCGGATGTCTGCACCTCGCGATCACGGAGCGTTCTGGCCAATGGTACTGCTCAGAGGTATACACGCAGGAGTCTTTCGGATACGGCCGCTACATCTTCCACGTCTCCACCAACGTTGAGGACCTCGACAGGAACACCGTGGCCGGGCTGTTCACGTACCTGGATCAAGAGAACGAGATCGACATCGAGTTCTCCAGATGGGGCGCCGCGACGAATCCGGCAGGCCAGTATGTCGTGCAGCCCTGGGACGGGCCGGGCAACCTGGAGAGGTTCCACCTTGGCTTGACCGGAACCCACTCAACGCACCTGTTTGACTGGCAGGAAGACCGGGTCTTCTTCCAGAGCTATCACGGTCAGTATCCATCGCTGGCCTCCGGAGACTACCTCATACACGAATGGACCTACACTGGCCCGGGTATCCCCCCCGCGGGAGACGAGAAGCTGCATCTGAACTTCTGGTTGATGAACGGGCTGCCGCCGTCAGATTCCCAGCCCGCAGAGCTGATTATCAAGGCAGTCGAAGTGCTGCCTCCGATGATGAAGGGCGACTGTGTCTGGTACGAGAACAGGAGCGACCAAGACAACCTTCCGCCCGACCTGGCGCCGCGACTGGCACGCCACGGGATGGATGGGGTATTCGTAAGGCAAGGGCAGTTCCATGCTGCCGGCGACTTCACGGACTTCGGCCTGACCCAGAGCGACTACGAAGCGCTTGCGGGCTTCGACGTCCAGATCACATACGGCTTCGACTCGGCGTTCGTTCATGACTATCTCCTGCATCCAATGGCCTGTGCATCGGAGGTCGTGGCGGGTATTCAAGCATCCCTGCCCGCTGCCGGGTTCTCGGGCATTCAACTAAACATGGAGGGGGTAACGCCGACGGAGTATGCTGTCCTGCTTGAGGCTATGCAGGCGGCGTTCCCTCAGAAGCTCATTGGTACGACCGTTCAGTGGGATGGCCAGCACGAGCAAGCTGACTACGTGGCGATGCTCGGGCAAGTCGACTACGTTGTGCCCATGCTCTATGACCGGCTCACTCCAGGCGATTTCGAGGTCGTCGACCCGAGCTGGATTGGGCAGGCGGTTGAGGCCTTGGAGGCCGACGGGAAGCCGTTCTATGCCGGCATACCGAGCTTTGGGTATGTGAAGATCTACGACGGTTCAGGTGGTCTCTTGGTGGACTGGGCTGATGCTATAACCTTGGAGGACCTCACTAGCTGCGAGAGCGTGACCTTGGAGGACACGTATCTGAACACGAATAGCGTGACAGGTGATCCGCTGGACTACAGTGGTGACAACGTCTACGTATTCCGTGCAAATGAGACGACACACCTGCGAACGTGGGACATTCCGGAAAACGGTTACATCAGGGTCGTCGATGTCACGCCCCGGGCAGTTCAGAGGTATGTGGACGCGGCGTACGTTGAAGCGGGAGTCGCGTGCCAGGGGGTCGCAGTCTACCATTTCAGGTCAACCGAAGAGGACGAGTTCGGCGTCGCTTTCGGGGGAGCGGCTTACCCCCACGCCAACGCTGCGGCCAGTGTGAGCCCTCCTGCTGCGGATCCAGGGAGCATGACGTACACGTTCTCGCTGGCCAACTCTGGAAACGAACGGAGCTTCGTGAACTACGCCAGCGCGGGCCTATCGATCGACATTCGGAACGCCAGCGTCTCGGGGACGCTGATCCAGAAGGGAGACTTCGATGAGGTCCAGTATTGGCGGGTCTCAGGCGCGGATGTCATAAGGGTCGCTGACGTGGCGGAGGCGGACTTCGTCGAGCTGATGGAAGGCTTCCTGGACGAGGGCGAGGCGGTCACTTCCGGCCCGATAGTCTTTGGGAGAACGACCCGTGACTACGATGTTCGCTACCGCGGATGGGTTTGGTCGCTCGACGACCCGCTGGACATTCCGTCGCATACTAACCGCTGGTACGATCCCTATCACGGCCGCGTAGAGACGAAGGTCTACCGGGACCCCATCGACAACGGAATCTACAACGACGATTACGATGGCACGGCCAATGTTCTGAATTACGAATCGTACACGCTGACAATCCCTAGCGCCCCATCGCAAGTGACTGTCTCAGTCCCGGACGGCGCCGCTGACGAGCCGGTGGAGAATGGCGTATATCAGATCGACCGTACGGCCCCAACAGATTCACCACTGACGGTGAACTTCAGTATGGGCGGAACGGCAGAGCGTAACACTGACTATCGGCTGAAGAAGGACGGAGAGGTGATCCTGAGCAGCTCGGTGGACATAGACGCCGGGCAGTGGCATGTGGACCTGATCCTGGAGGTGATCGACGACAGTATCTATGAGCCGACGGAGATAGCTACGCTGACACTGGCTCCGAGCACCGAATACACGATCGGCTTTCCGAGCGCCGGGTCCGTGACCATCGAGAGCGATGATCCGTTGCCGTCCATCTCGATCGACGACGAGTCGCAGGCCGAAGGCGACAGCGGGAGGAACGACTTGGACTTCACAGTATCGTTGTCGAACCCGAGCAGTCAGACGGTGACGGTCAACTACGGTACGGCGGACGACTCGGCCGTGGCTCCGGGCGATTACACGCCCGTGAGCGGTACACTGACTTTCACGACCGGTCAGACCAGCAAGACGGTCTCGGTCCCGGTCAAGGGCGACACGACCTACGAGCCGAAGGAGGAGTTCCGGGTGCTGCTGAGCGGGGCGACCAATGCGACCATCGCGGATGATACAGGCATGGGAACTATCCGGAACGATGATGCCGAGGTTAGAGGACGATGGGTCTTCTACAACAACTGCTACTTCGATGGCAATGACACGTCGGCGAATGGAGCCGACGACGACGCCATGGCCTGCGAGAAGCGACCCCTGCTGCCGGGCGAGGCAGCCACGTTCGCCAACTACACCAGCTACAGCCGGGGCATCAATGGCGTCATGATCGACATCGAAGGCCTCGCGGACACCCCCGGCCTCGGTGACTTCGTGTTCAGGGCTGGCAACTCCGATGCTCCATCCGGATGGCCGATGGCGCCGGCGCCGATCAACGACGTCGCCGCGGACGTCCGCCAGGGCGATGGCGTCGATGGAAGCGATCGCGTGACGATCATCTGGGCCGACAACGCGATCCAGAAACAGTGGCTTCAGGTTACGGCGCTCTCCGACGCCAACGGCGGGACCCTGGGCCTCGCCGAGGATGACGTATTCTGCTTCGGCAACCTCCCCGGTGACACGGACTGCGACGGGACCGTCAACGCATTCGATTACGTCACACTGAAGCGAGAGCTTGGGGAACCCGCTGGCTCCGAGAAGATGGCGGACTTCGACCTGGACGGCCACGTCAACCGGCCTGATTTTGTCGCGCTGAGGGCTTCGTTTGGTGGGGCCCTGGCAGCGCCCATCGTTGGTTCCCCAACCGTCACGCCAGTTGCCCGGCTGGACGCGACCGCCGACGGTATTGCCCAAGCAGAACAGGTCGTTTCTGAAACAACCGACGAGACCGGCCTGGGCCACGGCGAGGGAGTTGCCGATTCGCTCGCGCTGGTGGCCAATCGACAGCCCGAGGACGTATCTGCGCTGGCGGCGGGACCCGAAGCCGCGACTCAGGCTGAAGTCCCCTTTGCGGATATGGCGCCGCGGGCCGGACTGCCAGGAGATCCGGCCGGCGTCATGCCCGTTGGCCTGGCCCAGGACGTGCTGGTGCCCGGTCCCCGAGCTGCAGGGATGGCGATCGGGGGCGAGATCCCGCAGCGCTTGCCTCGGCGTCACAGTGGACGCCTGCTGGAGATGGCTCGCAGGCTGTCGGGGCAAGGGCATCCGCGGGGGGCGCCAGTCCGTCGCGCCTCCTCCCCGCGGCGGACTCGATCGCAGAGGGCCACCGAGACTCCGGCGCAAGCCCCGCGCCAACCGGATGCTCTTGCCGCACCCCCTCTGGCACTTGATCGCCTCCTGTGGCGGATGGGCAGGTCTGCTCTTCGACTTCAGGTGCTTCCGGGCTAGGGGCGCCAGGACCCGTCTCGCCGGCCTGCGTCCCTGTCCGGAACCGAGAGCCCCCGCCGATCAGCAGGAAGCAGCGACGCGGGGAAACCACGGGGTACAGATGCGTAGCGATCTGGCGTCTGTCACGGTTCGTCCCTTAAAGCCTGCTTCTGCGCTACCCAGAATGGCAAGAGACAACCAGAACGCGCGACGCGCCGGCTGATCACCGGGGCGAAGCCATAGAACGAAAGGTCGTGTGGGGCCACACACCCGCACGGCCTTCTTCGTTGGCCCGCGCGGCTGGTTGCCCCCGGCCTCGGCCGGGACACCCGCCTTCGCTGCAAGGCTTCCGGCTTCGCGAGGGCTATGCCGGACAAGTCGGCGGGCAGGGAGCGGGAGTCCGCCTGCGGCGGATGGTGGACCCTTCGGGAGGCTCAGGGGACTGGGCGAACGCCGACGGGCTGTCGGGCGATGGCGGGGGTTCTCGGCGGTCGCGGGAGCGCGCGGGCATGGCGGCCGGCTCGGCCAACGGAGGAGGAGGCCGAGGAGGCGGGCGGACAAGTCCGGCCGAAGGGCGAGCTTGTTCCGGAGGGGCCCGACGACACTCGACGGGACGCGTGCCCATCGCATCCCGAGGAGACCGCCGAACGGCCCATGGCGCAGGCGCACTTCGCTGGACGCCATCGGCGCATCGCGCGGCTTGTCCGGCGCGGGCGGGAGGCTATAATCCGCCTCGTGGCGCCGGTGCGGCCACGATAAGACGGAGCCGCGTATGTCGAGAATCCATC
>CBFDDG010000219.1:0-8047 GCA_965603505.1 uncultured Phycisphaerae bacterium
GCGCTGGTCATCGACGACGCTCCCGATTCCGACGTCGGCACCATCGGCTCGAACAACATCATGGGCTGGACGCTCCGCGGCTGCGTCGGCGTCGTCACCAACGCCACCGCCCGTGACACAGACGAGGTCGCCACCGAGCAGGTCCCGCTGTACCTCCGCAAGGTCGGCCGAGGCATCCGCCCCGGCCGCAACGAGATCGAATCCGTCAACCGCCCCATCGAGTGCGGCGGCGTCCTCGTGCGACCCGGTGACGTCATCGTCGCCGACGGCGACGGCGTCATCGTCGTCCCGCGCGAAGTGGCCCGCGAGGTCGCCGAATACGCCAAGGCCACAATGGAAGGCGACAAAGCCGGCCGACGCGGCCTCTACAAACAACTCGGCCTGCCCGAAGACGACTCCGTCAAATAACGCCCGAACCGCCTGATATGCGGGACCGGTGCATATGGCCCGAACATGTGGTTGCCATCAAGGCGCGGTGATATGCCGTAGGCTATCTGCCTGTCGTGCGAGGCATTTCTGCGCAACTGCGACGGAAGGGATCCCGACAACGTCGGGCGCGAATCTCGGCAAGGCGGCGCGGCGTTTCATGCGATGATTCGCGTCTCTATGGTTGCTCCACACAAAGCCTGTGAAATTCTCCGTCGGCAAGCAAGTTGTCCATTCCCGAGGACAAGAGAGTGAGACGCTCGTCTGCCGGATGTGCCTCAAGTCCCTGCGCCAAGAGAGCACGGGCTTCGGCGTCCCGGCCCAGAAGAAGAAGGATATAGACCTGTTGCACTAATTGACTCGTATCATCAGAGTTCATACGATATCTCTGCGCGTGAAGTCGTAAGGCGCGTTCATACGACTCGCGCGCGGAGGCGGCATCTCCCTCGAGCACACAGGATTTCCCATGCAATACCCACGCCTCAGCAAAGTCCGGCCTCAAGCGCACAGCTTCCTCTGACAGCGACCGGGCCTTCTTGTACTCCCCGTCAAGAAAGGCCTGCGCCGCCCGATCGGCAAGGTTCTGCGCACGATCGTTCGCCAAGGGAGCTCGATTTGCACAACCGGCAACGCAAAGGACACTCAGCACCACAACAATTGAGAACCGCTCGTTCATTTCTCTCTCCCCGTGCGAATACCACTTAGGATCTGCCAGAAACACAAAACGCAGGCTCTTCTTCCATACAGTAATTCCCGTCGCTTACTGCAAGAATGATAACACCCCGACTCCGTGCGTGCAAGGAAGTCTGAATCTCTTCATGGGCCACACAGAGAGGTTGTCGAATACGCCAAGGCCACCGTGGAAGGCGACAAAGCCGGCCGACGCGGTCTTTACAGGCAGCTCGGCCTACCCGAAGACGACTCCGTCAGGTAAGGCGAGAGACCATTGCACGTCACACAACGACGAGATGACCTACGAGGATGGAGCGACGGGGGAATCCTCGGCAGGTCCGTCGTCTGGTTGGGCGTCTATCAGACCCAACGGGTCTTCGCCAAAGCGGTTGGGCCCATCCGTGCCCTTGAGAAACCAAACCTCTATCAATATCCAAATGGCAAATATGATCCCAACAAAAGGAATCAACAATGTCAGGGCAAACCATCCTGAACGATCTCGGTCCTGTAATCGCTTAACGATCAGCGCGAATCCGGGCCAAATGCTTAGAATTCCTATGACCATGGCGACCATGCGGGCCCCATCGTTATCCACTCCGTATGCGAGAATGTTATTCACGATGCCGATGGGCAACAGGACAAGGAATCCCTTGAGCCAGTAGTCTGACCGGCACATCCGGCCACTGAACGAGAAGAGCGCTCGAGAAATGGTCATGGGCCTTGCCCTTCTATACTCCTGGTTGGGTCCCGTTTCCGCATCGCGAGAAGCAGGTGCGCCAGCAACCAAGAGATACGGTATGAAGAGACAGAATCCCACAAGACCGAGAATGTTTACGGGGAGAGTGCCTTTCGCATAAATCTCGGTTAGATTCTCCGGATCAATTGCGTCAAGCCTCAGCAAGAGACCTGGGATTCTCCAGAGAATCATCACGATGAGATTGATGATGAGGTAGCCGAGCAGTAACGGACGCCCACGCAGCCTGGGGAGAGTGCAAGCCAGGATAACCATGACCACTCCGATCGTGGGGTAGGCCCACTCCATTACGATTTCCATAGTCTCTCTCATGTCTTAGTGCCTTTGTCTTGTAGTGTTAGGTGAAATGATCGCGTTGCTCAACGATGCATGATGCGGTTCCATGCAGGAGTCCTGAGTGTTCGTCTAAGACACTGGTGAATCACGTCCAGCGAGTGACATAGGCGTTTCCCTTTCCAGCGGTCCGTGTGATTCATAGTCCTTCGCAGCCTATAGACCAATCGCTTGCGTGGCAGGCGAGCTGCCCAGACCGTCTATCCAAGGCACTCCCAACATACGAGCATTTGCCACCAACCGCAAAGATGGTAACGCGGCGTGTCCGCCCATGCAAGGAAATCAGCACGAAATCTGTCACAGAGGGTACAGAACACACAGAGAAGGCAACACCTTTCTTCCCGCGCTCTGTGGCTAACTGTATCCTCAAAAGGCCAGGCAGAGAAATCACCGAATCACCGTGGAACGTGACAAGGCGCACCAGTGCGGTCTGCTCGCGGACGACTGTGTCCGCGAACAGGCCTATAGAGTCTAGTTCCCTGCGATCTCGGCGATGTGCTCCGGGGGCAGGGGAACGCCGTGGAGCTGTACGTCGTCGATCATGCCGTGGTAGAACCGGGTCTGGCCGAGCAGCGAGCCAATCACGAACCGATAGCCCGTCCGGAGCGGCCTTGGCGGACAAGGGGTCGTGCCGTCCGGGTGCCCGTTGATGCAGAGGGACAACTGCTCGGCGTCACAGATGGCAGCGACGTGACTCCACTCGCCCAGCGGAGTCGTTTCATTCGATACCACCGAGACAGGGCCATCCTGCTCCGACACAACGAAGAACTCGATCTGACCTTCCAGATGTCGCTTGAGGCCGTAATCGACGTCCGTCTCCGCACGGGCGCGGGACAGCACCGACCGCATGCCCCCCATGTGTTCGGGGAACAGCCACATCGTCAATGTCATCTGTTCCGGGCCCAGTACATCGCTCTCGCCGCAGTCTACATAACCGTTGAAGCCATTGAGCCGGATCGCGCCTTCAATGATTCCTTCCGTCCAGGTCGCGCCGTGGGCAGTGCCGTGGTTTTCGCCGGCGGAATCGAAGGCGATATCTCCATCGGACTCATCGAATCGCCAGTGGGCGATGGGCCCCGACTGCGGCACGGTGAAGAGCGTAAACGACATGTCCGCCGGCCAGAGTGATGAATGAGGTTCGTGCCACTCCAGCGGCATCTGTGGATCGCCATCCGCGATCAGGGCCGGCGATCCGAACACGTGCCGGTGGCTTGTCCAGCCCCAGGGATGCAGGATCATGGGCAAGGGATCGGTGTAGACGGCCGTCACGCTGAACCAGTACGCGCCGTCGGCGCCGCTCTGATGGAACCAACTGTCTTCGGGCAGACGCACCGAGTAACGGAAGACCGGCTCGTTCGGCTCGCCCCGGGGATTCCTGTCGTAGCCGACCAGGACTTCGTCGTAGTCGTAGGCACGGTATTCCCAGATCACATCGCCGGGCATCTCGGAATAGACCGTCCACAGTTGCAGGAGGAAGTAATCGGGTCGCGGCGGCTCGCGCGACTGTTCGCATGCGCAGGCTTCATACCTGTAACCAATGTACGAGCCCCACCATGCGGCGGCAATCACCGGCGTGTCCCGCTCGCAGAGCCAATCGTCTGCAACGAGGCGGCCAACGCTCTCGTCCTGCCGGATCGAGATGCCCTGGGACTCCACATCTGCGTAGTGCGGCCAGTCGCGGATGCCGGTGAACGGCTGATCCCACTTGACCCAAGGCTCGTCCGTCAGCAGCTCGAAGCACAGGTCGTAGCCTCCGTCGCGGTCGCAAGGGGACGCGCGGAGGACAGGAGAGAACAAGCCCGGGAACAGAGACGGCTGAGCGTCCGGCCCCTCGTCGTAGAGCACGAATCCCTCGGCGCCGCGGCCCCAGACCGACGGCCGGGTCATCCATCGCCACCCGTTCTGTCGCGAGGCCCCCTCCGGATATACGGCGGTGATACTGATCCAGAATACTTGCTCGTCCGCCGGGAACTCCACTTGCTGGAAGAACTCGTGCGGTTCCAGTGCCACCTCATACGCAAAACATGTCTCGGAGCGGGCGTCCGGGAACTCGCTCGAGCCGACCGGCTCAATGCGGACTCTCTCCGGCGCGACATATAGCGTGTGGACCACTGTCTCCGGCAAGAAAGGATCCTCCTGTGAATCGTCGGGTTCATTGGCCCAGAAACAGACTCGCCAATGATCCGGCAACACCTCCGGCAACTCGACTGATTCCCACGCCTTGTAGGAGCCCCACCATCGAACACGCGTGATCGGGATCGGGCCCAGGCAATGGAAGTCGTCCACTCTCATGGACCACGATCTTCGGCCTCCCAGGTCCTGAGCGGACGTGGACACCTCACCCCAGCCACAGACGACCGGCGGCGCGTCCAGGTTCAAATCGATCTCGATCGGCGGCTGCGACCACTTGAGATGCGGCAGCTCGGCCTCGCCGGGCACACCAGGACCCTCCTCGCCAAGCAGGATGTGGTAGTCTTCGACCTCGCCGTCCTGCGCGGGGCCTTCCGGCAGCAGACCGCCCGTCCGGCTCAAACGGAATCTTGCGAACGTCGCGATATTCAAATGAGCCGACGCCGGAATCGCCACGCTGAGAACGTTGGACCCGACCGCAACAGGTTCGGCGGCCAGGATTTGATCGCCGGGTTGGCTCCAGTTCCCGTCCCCGTCGAAATCGATCCAGGCATCCATAAAACCTGCCGCCGAAGCGACAATCTCCAACCCGGCCATGCCACCGGGAAGGATCGGCGTCAGGAAGGCCACACCGTCCTCGTCGTCCATGTCAAAATTATCGTCGCCGAGCGCATCGGGCGTCGGCTGGGCGTCCGGCTCGTCGTCAACGCTCGCGCCCAGATGGAACCCCGGCACAATCACGTGGTAAGCACCGTTGCCGGCGCGCAACGTCGGATACGTCGGATCGGGGGCGTCACCCCAGTCGAACGTCTGGCCCGGTCCGGGCCCCGGCCCGCCCTGCCGATTGCCGAACAACACGCACGCCGGTTGCACGCCGGACTGTATCTGAATCACGTGGGTCCCGGCGCCGCCGGGCCAAGTCTGGCTCCACCCCGGCTGCATTTCTTCGGCGACCGCATAGCTGCCGACGGCCAGACCCGTAAACTCGAAGCTCCCTGCGGCGTCTGTCAATCGGAACGGCTCACCCGTATCCCATTGGCCGTTGAGGTTGAGATCGAGATAGATCTTCCAGTTGGCCAACCATGGTTCCGCCGCGTCCGGGGCGCCGTCTCCATTCAAGTCATGCCACTTGGAACCACAAATCCTGCCACCGGTGGTCGTCCCACCTGACCGACGGTTGCCGAACATGACCGAGGGAACGACCTGACCGGCTTGCACGGTAATCGTGTGTGTGCCGGCGCCACCCGGATAGGTCTGCTGCCAACCGTTCTGAAGTTCCTCGTGCACCGTGTACGTGCCCGGCGAGAGAACCGTGAAGTAGAAGCTGCCATCGGGGTTCGTGAGAGTATTCTCCCCGGCATCCTTGACACCGTTGCCGTTCAGGTCGATCCAGATCGTCCAGTTGGCCAGTCCGGGCTCGCCCCCGTCCTGCTGCCCGTTGCCGTTGAGATCGTTGAACTTGACTCCGCCGAAGATCTGTCCTGGCGGCACTACCTGACCGTCGTTCTTGATCGTCACCTGGTAGTCCTCAACCTCGCCTTCCCCGCCGTACCCCGTGGACGACCACTGCTGGTTCGAGGGGCCGGGATGCGTGGTGGCACGAACTCGCATGAAGGTGGTTCCGGTCTTGGCTGTCGCGGGGACCGTGAAGTGATAGAGACGCGACTCAAACTGTGGCGTCAGGATACTCGCGACGGCGTAGGGTGTGATTACCTCGGTCGAGTCCTGGAACTGACCGTCCTGATTGAAATCGATCCACACAGCCACCCACGCCGTCGAATGAGCATCCGGCGAGCCCGGAGCAGTGGTGAGTTTGATCTCAAGGCCGGCGTTCTGCCCCGGCACCAGATCCGACTTCAGGCTCACTCCGTCTTCGTCGGCCATGTTGTCGAGATCGTCCCCATCAGCATTGGCTGAGTATTTCGGAGTACTTTCGCCATCTATCAGGTCGCCAATGCGCAAGCGTCCTACACCATGAGAAGAACTACCATAGGACGACGGTGCGTCACCGTAATCGAGCTCATCATCCGGCCCGGGCGCATCGGAGAGGATATAGACTCGATAGTCCTCCACTTCGCCCTCACCGCCGTCCCCGGTAGGCAAGACGGCAAAGGGGATGGCCAGCGGATTGGGATCGTCCCGGTACAGGCGAAACCGAGCAAAGGTGTCCCCCGGCTTGGCGCTCTGCGGAACGGTGAATGTCCAGCACTCTTTGACGATGCTGAAGGGCGGCGCGTGAACGGCCCGAATGCCAACCTCTTCGCTGACAGGGTCCCACTGGCCGTTGCCGTCGAAGTCAATCCAGCCGGCGATGGTGACGTCACTCGGGTTCGAGTCGTTGTTGTGAACCTCGACGCACACGGTGGCCGGCGCCCCCCACTTCAGAGAAGTCACAAGGGTCATTCCATCCTCGTCGTCGGTCTGGTGTGTGTCGTCGCCGGTCGCATCGGACGAGTAGTTCGGCCCGGCCTCCGCATCGATTGTCGGCCCCATAGTCAAGTTGTCATTGAGCGTGTGCCAGGCATTGCCGTATGACACCGGGGCGTCGCCGAAGTCGTATTCACCACGAGATGGGATCTTCGTATTCGTGAAGACAATGACGATATTTTCGCCTTCATCGTAATCCACGTACACCGTGGCATTGGCGAGGTCTACGGACGATCCATGATCCGCATCTCCCGTGACAGCGATGTCGTTCAAGTTCCAACCCGCAGGAACGGCCTCGACCACCTTTTGCAGGCGATCCAGATCGCCAATCGACCACGTATTCGCGGAGGGATCGCTCAGCTTGTTCACCAAGACGTCAAAAAAACCTCCTGGCGTGTGGGCAACGAAATCAAACGGCGTATCGTCCGCGGGCGATGCCTTCTTGACAACGGTCACCGAACCGGAGCCGCCGGTCCGGCGGTTGCCAAACATGCAGAAACTGATGGTCGGCTGAAGGCCGCCGGGGACAGTGAGGGTCAGAGTGCCCGGAGCGGGCGGTGCGGTCTGGGTCCAGCCGGGCTGCTGCTGCTCGCCAATCGTGTAGGTGCCCGGCGGCACCGCCGGAAACTCGAATCCCCCATTGCTGTCGGTCGTAGTGGTCTGGTCCGGCTGGCCGTCGGCGTTCGTATCCAGCCAGATCGTCCAGTTGGGCAGGCGCGCCTCGCCATCGCCCGGTTCCCAGAGACCGTCGCCGTCAAGATCGTTGAATTTGATCCCGGTAATGAAATGCCCGGCCGGTGGGGTATCGCCCCTGGGCTTGATCTCGACGCGGTAGTCTTCGACTTCGCCTTCCTCGCCGTAGCCTTCCGGTGACGGGAGTATGGCCACGCCGACCTCCGTACGGTAGATGCGGAATCGAGCATAGGTCCACCCGCTCTTTGCCGTGGACGGCACCTTGATCGTCTCGGTCATCGCGACGGGGACGCCGGCGCCCGTGGCGTTGATCGTGACAAATCGCTCTTCGGGGTCTTTGAACGTGCCGTTCTGGTCGTAGTCGATCCAGCCGACCGCGGCGACCCGGACCCCGGCCGGCGCATTGACGTGGACCAAGACGGTGGCGAACTGATCCACTTGCAGCCCCAGCGGGAATAGCACGCCATCGTCGTTATCCGCATTGGCCGGCGGCCCCGGCTGGCCGTCCGACTCCGCGTCCACGGAATTGCCCATCCTGACTTCGCCCACATCATGATACGGCCCGCCGCTGCTGTGCAGCGTCTTGTATGCGTCCGGGGCATCCCCGAAATC